>NZ_JBQJIN010000040.1:0-46142 GCF_052078695.1 Lysobacter sp. CA196
GCGGCGGTACGAGCTGTCGCTTGGGCCACGAACAGCTCGACCAGCCTAAGTTGGTCTTTTTTTCTTATCCGACAACGACTTATCGCCATTTCGCATCCTAGATCGAATCCTTATCTAGGACAGCCCCCTTTCTTTTGCTAAGCCCAAAAGAAAAGTAACCAAAGAAAAGGGCTCCCCTTGCAAGGGCACAAGCCCGCGCGTTCGAAGCCGACGCAGGGATGCTCCAGACAGGCCATCCATGGCCTGCTTGCGCACGGCCCGCATCCTTGCGGGCCGCCCTACGGGTCTTCTCTTGACCGGCAAAGCGGCAAAGCAGATCAAAATCCTGGCAACAGCAACGGCCATAGCCACCACTGCGCACAAAGAAAAAGGCCCCGCCGGAGCGAGGCCTTGGAAACTGTCCGATTCGATCGGGCCAGCCATTGCCCCAAGGGGCAACGCAATCAAACCACCGGAGCCACTTCGGACGCTTGTGCGCCCTTGGGACCCTGGGTCAGCTGGTAGCTGACGCGCTGGCCTTCCTGCAGACTGCGGAAGCCTTTTGCGTTGATCGCGGAGAAGTGCACGAATACATCCGCGCTGCCATCTTCGGGAGAAATAAAACCGAAGCCCTTGGCGTCGTTGAACCACTTCACGGTGCCGTACTGCATATCCTTATTGACCTCATGCTGGATGCGTTGACGTGCGTCGTCGCTATGTGTGCCACGAGACGCATTGCGAGTATGCAAACTGTGCCGGTGGATGACAACGGCTCAGCGTGACCACATCCATCACGTAGTTCGCAGGGAAAACCGGCCACACCGCATCGGCGGGATTCGGTTTATGCGACTTCGATCACCTATCGAGCACGGCGCTCAGCAGCGCCGGCAGGCCGGCGGAGGCCACTGCGACGTTGTCGAGCACGTCCTGCAGGGTGATTACTTCGTCCGGATCGGGGCCGGCGCCGGCCGCCCAGTTGGCAACGATGGCCAGGCAGGCGTAATCGAGGCCCAGCTCGCGCGCGAGGCCGGCTTCGGGCATGCCGGTCATACCGACCAGGTCGCAGCCGTCGCGGCGCATGCGCACGATTTCGGCGCGCGTTTCCAGGCGCGGGCCCTGGGTGGCGCCGTAGCAACCGCCGTCGACCAGGGCCACTCCCGCGCCGTGCGCCGCGGCGATCACCGCCTGGCGCAAATTGCGGGTGTAGGGCTCGCCGAAATCGACGTGCAACACCTCGGTGCCGGGTTCTTCGCAGATCGTCGAAATGCGGCCCCAGGTGTAGTCGATCAGCTGATCCGGACAAGCCAGCACGCGCGGCCCGAACCGTTCGGTAATGCCGCCGACCGTATTGAGTGCGAGCACGCGCTGCGCGCCCAGGGCCTGCAAGGCGGCGAGATTGGCGCGGTAATTGACCTGATGCGGCGGCAGCGAATGGCCTTCGCCATGGCGCGCCAGGAAGGCGACACGGCGGCCGCCGAGCGTGCCGACCCGGACAGGGCCCGACGGCGCGCCATAGCGCGTCACCGGCTGGTGCGACTCGACGTCCTGCAACTCAGCGATGCGGTACAGGCCGGTGCCGCCGATCACGGCCAGGTCGATTGCCAGATCGCTCATCTCAATCCTTCAGTGCGTAGATCGCGGGCAGGTTGCGGCCCTGCTCGTGGAAATCCATGCCGTAGCCGAACACGTAGCGGTCCGGCACTTCTATGCCGACGTAGTCCGCGCGCAAACCTTCGACGCAACGGCCGTGGGCCTTGACCGCGAGCGCGGCGATGCGCACCTCGACCGCGCCCTGTTGCAGACACCAATCGCGGATCGCATGCAGGGTATGGCCCTCGTCGACGATGTCGTCGGCGAGCAGCACACGACGACCGCGCAAGGGCGTCGCCGGACGGTGCTTCCAGACCAGCTCGCCGCCGGAGGTCGCGCCGCGATAGCGCGTGGCATGCAGGTAATCGAATTCCAGGTCGAGGCCGCGTGCGCCGATTTCCATCGCCAACTGCGCGGCGAACGGCAGGCCGCCGTGCATGATCGTCAGGTACACCGGCACGCTGCCGGCGTAGTCGTTGCGGATCTTGCCGGCCATGCGCGCGATTTCGCGCTCGAGCGTGCGGCGGTCGAAAATCAGCTCGGCATCGGCGAGCGCAGCGGCCAGGTCGTGCGAAGTCATCAAGCCAATCCTTCCAGACGGTGGCGGGTTTCGCCGTAACGGGCGTCGGCGATCAGGCCGTCCCAGCCCATGGCGCCGCGGCCGATCAGGCCGGTCAACGCCGCGGTGTTGAGGCGACGGCCTTCGACCGCCGCCAACGATTCTTCGACCAGTTGCGGGTGACAGACCAACACCACGTCGCAACCGGCGTCCAGGTGCGCATCGATGCGCGCTTTGATGCCGCCGACCGAGAACGCGGCGGCCATACCGATGTCGTCGCTGAAGACGACGCCGCGGAACTGCATCTCGCCGCGCAGGATCTCCTCGATCCAGCGCCGCGAATAGCCGGCCGGTTCCGGCGCGACCGCCGGATATGACACATGCGCCATCATCACCGCATCGGCCTTGGCCTCGATGCCGGCGACGAACGGAATCAGATCGGTCGCGCGCAACTCGTCGAGGGTGCGCGGATCGACCGCTTCGTCGAAATGAGTGTCGGCCAGCACCGAGCCGTGGCCCGGAAAATGCTTGAGCGTCGCGGCCATGCCGCGCGCGTGCATGCCGCGTACGTAGGCGGCGGTGAACGCGGACACGACCTGCGGGTCGGCGTCGAAGGCGCGATTGCCGATCGCCAGATTGCCGCGGCCCAGGTCCACCACCGGGGCGAAACTCAGGTCGACGCCGCTGGCCTGCACCTCGCTGGCCATCAGCTGGGCGTGTTCCTCGGCCAGCTTTAGCGCGGCCTCGCGGTCGCTGGCGTAGAGCCGGCCGAACACGTCGAGCGGCGGCAGCGCGCTATAGCCCTCGCGGAAGCGCTGCACCCGCCCGCCTTCCTGGTCGACGCAGATCAGCTGCGGACGCGGTGCGGCCTGGCGGATCGCCGCCGACAGCTCGGCGACCTGGGCCCGGGAGGCGAAGTTGCGGCTGAACAGGATGACGCCGGCGCAGGCGTCGTGCTGCAACCAGTCGCGCTCCTGCGCGGTGAGTTCGGTACCGGCGACACCGATCACGAGCATGCGGAACTCCTGGAAAGAAGGCAGCGCTGGCTGCGCCGCGGCCATTGTCGCGCAGATGGCGCGACAGGCGTACCCCGCCCGTCTCCGGCCCCTTCAGGCGGCACCGGGCGCGGGCTCAGGCGGCGCTGCCGTGGCGCTCGGCCGGGCTCCACTGCGCGTACGGGCGGGTCGCCAGGGCCAGGTTGTAGTAGCGCGCCGAATCGGTGACCTCGGCGCCGGCCCACGCCGGGCGAGCGAAGACGGCATCGGCGTGGTCGAGCTCGATCTCGGCCACGACCAGACCGGCGTTGTCGCCGAGGAACTCGTCGACCTCCCACAGATGGCCTTCGTGTTCGACGTAGTGGCGACGCTTGTCGATCATGCCGCCGACGCACAGCGCGAGCAGGCTGCGCGCGTCCTCGACCGGAATCGGATAGTCGAACTCCTGGCGGGTGTGGCCGAGCTCGCGCGACTTGAGGTTCAAGAAAGCCTCGTCGCCGGCGATGCGCACCCGCACCGAGGCCTTCATCGCGGCGGCTCCGGCGAGCGGCGCATCCATCGCCGCCAGATCGTTGAGATAGCCCTGCGCCATCGGCACGACCTTGTGCGCGGCCGTGCGCCAAGCCTCGCCGACCACCAGGAATTTGCGTTCGATTTCTATGCCCATGCGCCATTATGACGCAGCCGCTGGATGCAGTCGCGCGGGTGCGTACACTGCGCGCTCCGCGGGCGCCGCCCGCCACTCCCGAGTTTCCGCACGGATGCCCGCTATCGCACTCACGACGCGCCTGATTTCTCTCGCCCTGCTGTCCGCTCCCGGCGCTGCGTTCGCCACCGATGCCGCACCCAGTCTGGATGAAGCCAAGGCCGCCTTCCGCCTCGGCATCGACGCGGAAATACGCAAGCAAACCAGCAAGGAATCGCCTTCGTTGTTGGCCGTGGCGATGCTGGAATCGATCAGGATCGCTGCCGTGCAGGGCTGCCAGGCGCTCGACGAAGCGCAGACCACCTGCATCCTCAGGATGGAAGGCAGCATCGGCGACGACTACACGGCCCTGCGTTTCCGTCGCGACGGCGCACAGTGGCACGTGGTCGAAGAGAAAGACATCGATGCGCCGCAACCGACGCTGGCGCGGGCGCAGGAACTGGTGCGCGAGCACTTGGTCCATCTCGGCGGCCGGGAGCAGGACCCGAAGGTTGCCGCCCAATTCAAGGAATTCGCCGCGACGCTTACCGTCGCCGCACTAGAGTCGTGCAAGCTTGAGCGCGATAACGACGCGGTCGAATGCCATGCCGACCTGGACACGCCGAGCCAGGGCAAGGGCTCGAAGCCGTTGCGTTTCCTTCTGCGGGGAACCGAGTGGTCGTTGTTGCCTGAGTGATCGGGCGAATCGCGCGATAGAGATCCAGACCGCGGTTGCGACGACACTTGCGAGATCGCGGTCGCGGCTCGCGCCGCTCCTACCCTGGAAGCGGCGCGCTATCGCAGTTTCGAAGCCACCCGGCTTGTGGGCTTCGGGCTCAACGCGGCTCGAACATTGCGATCGATTCGACGTGGGCGGTGTGCGGGAACATGTCCATCACCCCGGCGGCGCGCAGTTTCCAGCCCTTTTCGCGCACCAGATAGCCGGCATCGCGGGCAAGCGAAGCCGGATGGCAGCTCACGTAGACGATGCGCTTGAACTGCTTCAGCGGCAGCTGGGTCAGGACGAAATCGGCGCCCGAACGCGGCGGATCGAGCAACAGGCGGTCGAAGCCCTCGCGCATCCACGACTCGCCGCCGAGGTCTTTGCTCAGATCGGCGGCATGGAACTGCGCATTGGCCAGGCCGTTGTGTTCGGCGTTCTCGCGAGCGCGCCGCACCAGGCCGGCCTCGCCTTCGACGCCGACCACTTCGCGCACCGTGCGCGCCAGCGGCAAGGTGAAATTGCCGAGGCCGGCGAACAGGTCGAGTACGCGATCCTGCGGCTGCGGTTCGAGCAGGTCGATCGCGTGCTGGATCATGTGGCCGTTGAGGCCGGCATTGACCTGGATGAAGTCGAGCGGACGGAATTTGAGTTCCAGGTTCCACTGCGGCAGCGAGAACGCGAGCTTCGGCTCGGCCGGCCACAGCGCATGCACGCTGTCGATGCCGCCGGGCTGCAGGAACACTGCGAAGCCGTGGGCCTGGGCGAAGGCGACGATGGCCTCGCGATCGGATTCCGACAACGGCGCGAGGTGGCGGATGGTCAGCGCCACGCCGGTGTAGTCCGGCGTGGGATCGCCGGCGATGAACTCGACCTGCGGAATTTCGCGACGCGCCTGCAAGCCGTCGATCAACCCGGCCAAGGCCGATATCCTGTCGCCGATCAGCGGGATCACGGTCTCGCAGCGTGCGATGTCGGCGACGAAACGCGGATCGGTCTCGCGGAAGCCGACCAAGGTCTTGTCCTTCTTCTCGACCCGGCGCACCGAGAACCGGCCCTTGCGGCGATAACCCCAGGCCGCATCGGTCAGTGCCGGCAGCACGCGCTCGGGCACGACGTGGCCGATGCGCTCCAGGTTGTCCATCAGCACGCGCTGCTTGGCGAGGATCTGCTTGTCTTCGGCCAGATGCTGCAAGGCGCAGCCGCCGCAGACGCCGAAATGGGCGCAGCGCGGCGCGACCCGGTCGGGCGCGGCTTCGAGCACTTCCAGCGTCACCGCCTCGTCGAAGCTGCGCGAACGCGCGGTCTGCTTGGCCATGACGCGTTCGCCCGGCAGGGCGCCGGCGACGAATACGGCCTTGCCGTCGGGACGCCGGGCGACGCCGCGGCCGTCATGAGTGAAGTCGGTGATCGCGACTTCGAAAGGGGTTTGATCGATGCGGGCCACAGCTGCTGGCAGGAATCAAGGCCGGCTATTGTCGCAGATTCGGGACTTGGCTCGGGACTCGGGACTCGGGACTCGGGACTCGGGACTCGTAGGAGCGTCGTGGCTTAGTGTCTGGAGCACAAGTCCGACACGCAAAAGCAAAGGCCCGCAGATGGCGGGCCTTTGCTGTGGCTTGACCGAATCCCGAGTCCCGAGTCCCGAGTCCCGAGTCCCGAGTCCCGAGTCCCCGATTATTTCTGCTTCCAACCGCCACCAGCATCCTGGTACCACCAGCCGCCCTTGGCGCTGTCGATCCACTGGCGCGCGAACACCTGGCGGATCTGCGCTTCCCATTCCGGGTGGCCGTTGGCGACGGCGATTTCGCGATAGACCGCGGACGAATCGCGGCCCTGGTCGGCCACCGCCTGGTTGACCGCGACGCGCTCGGCGAGCGGGATCTTGGAGGCGTCGCGCACGCTGACGGTGCCACTGTTGGTGAAGCCCAGCGCGCCGGAGTCGAAATGCGCGCGCAACTGGCCGTCGAAGCGCGAGGCCATGCGCGACTGGATCGCCTGGATCGCGGGGGTCTTGATCGAGATGTCGGGCGACTGCGCCTGGGCGCTGCCGATGCCGACCAGCGACCACCAGTCGACCCGGCCGGCGAGTCGGTCCAGTTGCAAGGCCGGGCGCTCAACCGAGGCGCTGCCGCCGGGCTTGCCGGGCTCGGCCTTGGATTCGACCGGCGTGTCGCCGATGACCTTCTCGACGAATTCCTTGGCGGCTTCCTTGGCCTCGGCGGCCGGGAAGTAAACATTGATCGTCACGCAAGCCGTCAACATCACGGCAGCGACCGGTATTCCCATCCAACGGCGCATGAGCGGGTCCTTTCGGTTATGCGCGTCCTGCGCGGCATCCCGCGCATCCGGCGCGGGCTGAACGAATGGCGCCTATTGAAGCACGACGCCGCGATGGGACAAGGCTGGCATGGCGTCACTGAACCACGGGTTTGACCTCGCCCTTGCTCACCGCCTCCAGGCGTTCGAGCAAGGTCGGCCAGTCGACCCGACGGTTGTAGCCGACCACGTCCAGGTGCGGCACGCCGGCCCCCTGGACGATGACGAAACCCTGGTTCTTGGCCGGCCCGAGCCCGCCCATGTAGCAGACCTCGTCGGCCAGGCGGCAGGAAATGCCGATGCGGGCATAGCCGAAGTCGTCGAAGAAACCGATCAGGCGGTCCTGCAGACTGCCGACGAACGACGAATCGCCGACGCTGGACAGGTCCTGTACCGCGCGCTGGCTGATACGCTGGCGCACGCCGCGGGCCTTGCGGGTGTGCAGCTCGGCGTCGAACG
Organism: Lysobacter sp. CA196; assembly: GCF_052078695.1. Lineage (NCBI taxonomy): Bacteria > Pseudomonadati > Pseudomonadota > Gammaproteobacteria > Lysobacterales > Lysobacteraceae > Lysobacter > Lysobacter sp. CA196. The sequence goes on from NZ_JBQJIN010000040.1 coordinate 7,308, forward strand.
CGACCGGCTGCCAGTCGACCAGACGCAGTTGATCGATGCGCCCGTGGAGCCGGCCGGTGATGCTGCCGAAGCCGAACACCCCGGTCAGCGATTCCAGGTCGAGGTTCTCCAGGGCGAGGTCGGAACTCAAGGTCGGCGCGACCCCGAACGGGCGTTCCATCGCCAAAGAAGACACCGCCACGGTGCCGCCGAACAACTGCATGGTCAGGCCGCCGGCGAGTTCGAGCCGGTCGTCGGCATAGTGCGCTTCGGGCAGGCGGCCACTGAGCTCACCGGTGAACGCGGGCCAGTCCAGGGCCTTGGACAGCTGGGCCACATCGAGCCGGTCGAGGTTGAGGCCGAAGCGCACGTCCAGGCCCTTGCCGCCCGACGGCGGGCGCAGGCGCAGGCCATCGAAACCGGCACGGCCGCCGAGCATCGGCAGCGACACCGCACGGGTCAGGCGCAACTCGCCGCCACCGCTGGAAAACGGCAGGCGCACCGCGCCGAAACCGAGCCCGTACAACTCGCCGCCACGCCAGCCCAACTCGCTGTCGACCGCGGCATCGGCGGAGTAACTGACGGCGCCGTCGAGGCCATCGAAACGGAATCGCCCCTGGGCATCGTCGATCGATACGTCGCTCAGGATCGCTTCGGCCATTCGCAACTCGTCGCCGCTCATGCGCAAACGCGCCTGCGCCGTACCGGTCAGTTCGAGTTTGGCCAAGCCGGCCAGGCCGAGGAAACCGGACAGATAACCATCGCGCAACGGCGCGAGGTCGGCGCTGCGCAGATTCAGATCGAGCTCGGCCAGCGTGGCGTCCGGCGTCAACGCGGCGCTGCCGTCGACTGCGAGGATGCCGTCGTCGCGCCACGACAATCGCGGCAGGCGCCAACCCTCCCCCGGTTGTTGCGTCGCCTCGATCGACAACGCGACCGGTCGCCGCTGCAACGAAATGTAGGCATTGCCGAACAGCAATTCGCCGCCTTCCAGGCGGCCGTCGACGAGGACGCGGTCGCGACGATCGAGTTCGCTTTCGATCCGCAGTCGCGCGCCGAGATTCTCGGCGGCGATCGAGCCGTCGGGCGTATCCAATGCCCCGCCGCTCAGTTGCAAGGGGCCGGCGATGCGCAACGGCTGCTTCGCCGGCGCGGTGATGGCCAGTTTCCCGTCGAGGCTGCCGCCCTTGATCCGCCCGTCCGGCCAGGCCTGGGCCACCAGGGCCTGGGCCCAGACCAGCGGCACCCGGGCGAGGTCGATCCGGGTCAAGTCGGGCGCGGCCACATCGCGATGCAGCGACAACACGCTGGCGCCCTGGCTCAAACGCGCATCGGTGGTGGCGACGCCGAGGTCGAGCGCCAGCCGCAGGGGCCGGCCCCCGCCGCCGCGCAAATCGCCGTCGCAACGCCAGCCTCCGCGGCCGTCGCGCTGCAGCGGACAACGCCAGACCAGGTCGCGGTATCGATAGCCCAGGTCCGGCGCCACGACCCGGCCGGCCTGCAACTGCAACTCGCCCTGCACGGCCTGCGCCGGCCACGACAGCCGCACCCGCACGTCTTCGAGCGTGGCCACGGCGGTGCTGACCCGCGCGATTCTGGCGTTCAGTGTCGCCGCCCCAACATCGGCCGACACCGCCCAAACCAGGGGCAGCGACAAACCGATCAGGAGGCGTAACATGGTCCGCAGCATGGAAGCAGGATAGCGGGCGGAAGCGAACCGGCAATGAAGACATCCCCAGTCCCACGCATCTTGCTGGTCGAGGACGACCCGACCAGCCGCGCTTTCCTGACCGCCGCGGTCGAGGCCGTGCCTGCCGAAGTCGACGGCGTCGACACGCTCGCTGCGGCGATGGCACTCGGCAATGCCGAGGACTACCAACTCTGGCTGTTCGATGCCCACCTGCCCGACGGCAGCGGCATCGATCTGCTCAGGCGTTTGCGCGAGCGCCATCCGGGCACGCTGGCGGTCGCCCATACCGCAACCGGCGAAACCGAAGTGCGCGACCGGCTGATCGCCTCGGGCTTTGCCGAGGTGCTGGTAAAACCATTGCCCGCGGTCGCGGTGCGCGCCGCGGTCCGTCGCCTGCTCGGCCTGCCCGAACGCGATGTCGCGATGGCACTGTCGTCGATCGGCGATGCCGATGCGCCGATCTGGGACGACGACGTCGCCGCTCGCGCGCTCAACGGCAACCGCGCCCATATCGCGACCCTGCGCGAGCTGTTCACCCAGGAGCTGCCGAACGCTCGGCGCTCGATCTCCAGCGCAGCCGTACTCGGCAATGTCGACGCCATGCGCGGCGAGCTGCACAAACTGCGCGCGAGCTGCGGCTTCGTCGGCGCCGCACGCCTGGCGCAGGCGGTGCAGGAATTGCAGGCGCAGCCGGATTCGTCGTTGCTGTTGGCGCAATTCGATCGGGCCGCGCAGGACACCGTCGCACCGCCCGCCGCGGGCTGAATCGTTCGGCTCCGGCTTGCGGTTCGAACCAGCCAGAAAGTCGAGCGTAAGCGCACGCATCTGGCCGGATATTTCCGCAAGGCCAATTCGCTCAGCCGGTTTCGTCGTCGCGCCGCACTTCGCGCTTCGGCGCCACCCGCGCCAGATCCGCCAACAGCTCCCAGGATTTCAGGCCGCGCGGGCCGAGATGGTGCACGAGCACCGAGCGCATGGCCTGACGCAGGCCCGGCAGATCGGTCGCTTCCGGTGCGCTGTCGTAGGCGAGCGCGAGCAAGGCTCGACCGGTCGCGGCGGCGCTGCGTTCGCCGTGGCCGCGATCGCTGAGCATGCGCCGCGGCCCCTGCTCGGGGTCGAGCCGATAGCGCGCGGCCGGATCGATCGCGACACCCTCGGCGTCGACGCTCCAGTCGAAGCCCGAGCCGAGCGCATCGAGCAAATCGCGCTCGAAACAGCGCAGGGTCCAGGCCAATCCTTCGTCCGGCAGACGCGCACGGGTGCGGCCGTAGAGCTCGTACAGTTCCGGGAACGGGTCGTTGCGCTGCAGCAGACGCAGCAACAACTCGTTGATATAGAAACCGGCCAGCGCGACCTCGCCGTCGAAACGCGGTGCCGCATCCAGGGCTTCGGCCGAAATCAACCGGGCCAGTTCGCCGCGCAGCAGCGCATCCAGGCGGATGTGCTGGAACGGCTGCAAGGCCGCGCGCAGCACCTGCCGCTTCGGCCCCTGCACGCCGCGCGCGACCAGGCCGATGCGTCCGTGGTGCTCGCTCAGCACTTCGACCAACAAGCTGGTCTCGCGCCAGGGGCGCGTGTACAACACGTAGGCGGATTCGGCGGTCAGGTGCATAAGAGCCGGGAATGGGGAATGGTTAGAGCCGGGGCCGCGACCTGAAAGATTTTCGCTCTATCGATTTACCCTGAGACAGTCGCGTCGCCAGCACCGATGCTGGCGCCTCTTACTGTACCGACTCCCCTATTCCTTATTCCCCGGCCTCACTCATACCCCAACTGCCGCAACGCCGCTTCGTTGTCGGACCAGCCTTCGCGCACGCGCACCCAGGTTTCCAGGAAGACCTTGGACCCGAACAGGCGCTCCATCTGCACCCGCGACTTGGCGCCGATCTCGCGCAGGCGCGAACCGGCCTTGCCGATCACGATCGCTTTCTGGCCTTCGCGCTCGACCCAGATCACCGCGCCGATGCGCAGCAGCTCGCCGTCGACGACGAAGCGCTCGATCTCGACCGTAGTCGCGTACGGCAGCTCTTCGCCGAGCTGGCGCATGAGTTGTTCGCGGACCATCTCGCCGGCCAGAAAACGCTGGCTCTTGTCGGTGATCTCATCTTCGCCGTACAGCGCTTCCTGTTCCGGCAGCAAGGACAGCACGGTCTTGACCAGAGCGTCCAGGCCCTTGCCCTTGAGCGCCGAGATCGGATGCACGCTGGCGAAGTCGCGGCCTTCGCTGACCTTCGCCAGATACGGCAGCAGCACGGTCTTGTCGGTGATGCGGTCGACCTGGTTGACCACCAGGACCACCGGCAGGCCGGCGCCGCGCAGGGCATCGAACGCCAGCGTGTCCTCGTCGTCCCACTGCCCGGCGCGCACCACCAGCAAGGCCGCATCGACGCCTTCGAGGGCGCCGCGCGCGGCGCGGTTCATCATCCGGTTCATGGCCCGCTTCTGTTCGCGGTGGATGCCGGGGGTATCGACCAGCAATAGCTGGCCTTCGGGAAAGGTGGCGATGCCGAGCAAACGGTGGCGGGTGGTCTGCGGTCGCGGTGAGACAATGCTGACCTTGGCCCCGACCAGGGCATTGACGAGGGTGGATTTGCCGACGTTGGGACGGCCGATGACGGCGACGTGGCCGGCGCGATGTGAAGAGGAAGTCATGGGGGAATTGTCCGCCTGGGCGGTGGGAACAGCAAATCGGCTCGTGGCCGGAAAGCGTCATGCCGCGAACCAAGCCGCGCTTGCCTAGTTAGGACGGGACTCAACCCGGCCTCTACGATGCTCAAATCGAGTCCCGAGTCCCAAGTCCCAAGTCCCAAGTCCCAAGTCCCGATCCCGCTCCGTCCGGGCCTCAATCCGCCTTGAGCTGGCGCAGCACGTCCTCGGCGGCGATCTGCTCGGCGGCGCGGCGCGAGCCGGCCTCGCCCACCGCGCTGAGCGGCGGCTGGGTCGACACGCAGCTGACCTGGAAGGTCTTGGCGTGGTCTTCGCCGCTTTCGGCGATCAGGGTGTACACCGGCAGCGGCTTCTGCCGCCCCTGCAGCCATTCCTGCAACCGGGTCTTGGCGTCCTTGCCGACCTTGTGCGGCGGCGGCAGGGCTTCCATCGCCGCGGCGAACCAAGGCAGGACCTCGGCGCGGCAGGCTTCGAAGCCGGCATCCAGATAAATCGCCGCGACCACGGCTTCCAGGGCATCGGCGAGGATCGAGTCGCGGCGGTGCCCGCCGGACTTCATTTCGCCGGGGCCGAGGGTCAGTTTTGCGCCGAGTTCGAGCGTACGCGCGATCGGCGCCAACGCCGACTCGCGCACCAGTTCGGCGCGGGCGCGGGTCAGGGCGCCCTCATCGGCCTGCGGCCAACGCTGATACAGCGCCTCGGCCACCATCAGGTTCACCAGTGCATCGCCCAGGAACTCGAGACGCTCGTTATGCGGGGCCCCGGCGCTTCGATGCGTCAGGGCCTGCTCCAGCAATCCCGGGTTCGCAAAGCGATGCGTGAACGAATCAGTCACCGTCTTTCGTGCGCAGTTGCTGCACCGCGTTGAAGTGACCGACCACGTCGAGGTTGGCGATCAGCGGACGGCGCACTTCGTAGTCCACGGTGATTTCCATGCCCTCATCGTTGCGCACGATCTTGAAGTCCGCCGGCTTCACGCTCTCGACATAGCTCATGTCCATGCGGCGGAAGAACAGGTCGCGGGCCTTGGCGCTGTCCATCCGACCGGCGCCCGGCTCCTTGGCCAGGTCCGCCAGCGAACGCTTGACCGAATAGAACTCCGTATACATCGGCACCAGCTTCATGCCCATGTAGGCGAATACGCCGACCACGGCCAGCAGGAGAATGAACCCAATCAGGGTGATGCCGCTCTGGTTACGCTTCATGCCTTCGATCCCCAGTTGATCAATATGCCGGGCCCGGACGTGCCCGATGCACGCGCGAACCTCGTCCCCATCCGCACCGGCGTGGCGCCGTTACGGAATGCTGCTGCCGATGCGCGAGAAATCCACGCCCCCATCGAAATTCATCCAGATCAGGAACGCCTTGCCGCGCAGGTTCTGTTCCGGCAGGAAGCCCCAGTATCGGCTGTCCTCGCTGTTGTCGCGATTGTCGCCCATCACAAAATACTCGCCCTGCGGCACGACCCATTCGCCCTCGCCCTGGTCCAGCAGCGGCGATTCGGCGCGCAGCAGGATGCGATGGACGTGGTTGCCGACCTGTTCGCGCAGTTCCTGGGCGCCGGTCATCTCGGTGCCGTTGCCGCGGCCCTGGTAGGTGCCGATCGGGGCATACAGGATCGGTTCGCCGTTCACGGTCAAGCGGCCATCGCGGTAGCTGACCTTGTCGCCCGGCAGGCCGATGATGCGCTTGATCCAGTCCTGCTCGGGGTGGTGCGGCGGGCGAAACACGACCACGTCGCCGCGCGCCGGCTCGCCCATCGCGAGGACCTTGCGGTTGGTGATCGGCAGGCGCAGGCCGTAGGTGAACTTGTTGACCAGGATGAAGTCGCCGGTCAACAGCGTGGGCATCATCGAATTCGAGGGGATCCGGAACGGCTCGGCGATGAAGCTGCGCAGGATCAGCACCACGAACAACACCGGGAAGAACGCCTTCGAATAGTCGACGACGATCGGCTCCTTGCCGTCGTCGAGCAGGCCCTCGCGCGCGGCGCGGCGCTTGGCCAGGACCAGCTTGTCGAGCAGCCAGACGACGCCAGTGAATATCGTCAGCGACACCAGTGCGATTTCGAACCAACGCATTGCCGTTTCCTTGCGGTGTTGTGAGCCGGAGCCGAGAAACGCAGTCGACGGGCCGAACGTAATGCGCGACCGGCCATGACGGCTCGATTGCGTTGCGCCTGTCCCTACCGCTGCCTACCCTCGCCGTCCGATGATCTTACGGAAATTCCCTGAGCGATCTTCGCAAGCGCCTCGTGCCGGATCGGGCACGACCGCGGTTCCTCAACCCTCAATCCCTTTTCCGCCGTTCGCTTACTTGTCGCCGGTGGACAGCACCGCGAGGAAGGCTTCCTGCGGAATCTCCACGCGACCGACCTGCTTCATCCGCTTCTTGCCCTCTTTCTGCTTCTCGAGGAGCTTCTTCTTGCGGCTGATGTCGCCACCATAACATTTGGCCAAAACGTTCTTGCGCATGGCCTTGACCGTGCTGCGGGCGATGACCTGCGAGCCGATCGCGGCCTGGATGGCGACGTCGAACATCTGCCGCGGGATCAGGTCCTTCATCTTCTCGCACAGGTCGCGGCCGCGCCGGTCGGCATGGCTGCGATGCACGATGATCGACAGCGCATCGACCTTGTCGCCGTTGATCAGCGTGTCCACGCGCACGAACGGGCCTTCCTGGAAACGCAGGAAGTGATAGTCCAGCGAGGCGTAGCCGCGCGAGACCGACTTGAGCTTGTCGAAGAAATCCAGAACGACCTCGGCCATCGGCAGCTCGTAGCTGATCTGCACCTGGCTGGCCATGTAGGTGATGCCGATCTGCACGCCGCGCTTTTCCTCGCACAGCTTGATCACGTTGCCGATGTAATCCGGCGGGGTGAGGATGTTGGCGCGGATCACCGGCTCGCGGATTTCCTGGACCAGGTTCAACTGCGGCAGCTTGGCCGGGTTGTCCATCGGCATCACGCTGCCGTCGGTCTTGAGCACTTCGTAGATCACCGTCGGCGCGGTGCTGATCAGGTTGAGATCGTATTCGCGCTCCAGGCGCTCCTGCACGATCTCCATGTGCAGCATGCCGAGGAAGCCGCAGCGGAAACCGAAGCCCATGGCCTCGGAGCTTTCCGGCTCGAAACGCAGCGCGGCGTCGTTGAGGCGCAGCTTTTCCAGGGCTTCGCGCAGCGCCGGATAGTCCTCGGCGTCGACCGGGAACAGGCCGGCGAACACGCGCGGCTGCATTTCCTGGAAACCCGGCAGCGGCTTGGGTGCGGGGTCGCTGGCCAGGGTCAGAGTGTCGCCGACCGGCGCGCCGTGGACGTCCTTGATGCTGGCGTTGATCCAGCCCACTTCGCCGGCGCCGAGCTTGGCCAGGTCTTTGCGCTTCGGGGTAAACACGCCGACCTTGTCGACCAGGTGGGTACGGCCGGTCGACATGACCAGGATCTTGCTGCCCGGGACGATCTCGCCCTGCATGACGCGCACCAGCGAGACCACGCCGAGGTAGTTGTCGAACCACGAGTCGATGATCAGCGCCTGCAATTTGTCGGTATCGCGCGGCTTCGGCGGCGGGATTCGCTTGACGATCGCTTCCAGCACCAGGTCGACATTGAGGCCGGTCTTGGCGCTGATCGCGACCGCGTCCTCGGCGTCGATGCCGATCACCGCCTCGATCTCGGCCTTGGCGCGCTCGACATCGGCGGTGGGCAGGTCGATCTTGTTGAGCACCGGCACGACTTCCAGGCCCTGCTCCACCGCGGTGTAGCAGTTGGCCACCGACTGCGCTTCCACGCCCTGGGCGGCGTCGACGACCAGCAGGGCGCCTTCGCAGGCGGCCAGCGAGCGGCTGACTTCATAGCTGAAGTCGACGTGCCCGGGGGTGTCGATGAAGTTGAGCTGGTAGACCTGCCCGTCCTTGGCCTTGTAGGGCAAAGAGACCGACTGGGCCTTGATGGTGATGCCGCGTTCGCGCTCGATCGGATTGGAATCGAGCACCTGCGCTTCCATCTCGCGCGCTTCGAGACCTCCGCACAGCTGGATGATGCGGTCGGCGAGCGTCGACTTGCCATGGTCGACGTGGGCGATGATCGAGAAGTTTCTGATGTGTTGCATGCGAGGCGACGCGAAGCTCGCCGGTTCCAGGAAAATTAACGGGAGATTATCGCATAGGCCCCGGCGCTGACGGCAGTTCCCGTGCCGCGCCGGCGGGCGCGGCTCAGAAAGCCCGTTGCAGGCCCACCGGGACCGTGTCCGCGGCCGCGGACCGTTGCGCGAGCGCCCGGTGCGAACGCCCCGGCACGGGCCGCCCGACGCTTATCCGGCTGGCCCGGCCGCGGTTCCGGCCCGGCGGCGCTGATGGACGCCTCAAGCCGGACCGCGGCTGCGGATCATTTTTCCGCGCTGGTCTCGACCGCGATGAACTGGGTCTGGCCGCCGCGGCGCACGAGCAACATCGCCACTTGACCCGACTTGATCTCGGCCAGGGCCCGGGTCAACGCCGCCACGCTGCCGACCGGATTCCGGCCGACCGCCACGACCACATCCCCGGGGCGCACGCCGGCCTCGCTGGCCGCCTCGCCCGGATCGCGCACCACCACCCCTTCGCCCGGCTTCAGGCCCAGGCGCTGGCGGGCGGCGGGGTCGACTTCCTGGGCCACCAGACCCAGGACATTTCCGCCTTCGCGCGAAGGCCCGGCATCGTCGCCCTGGCCCGCCGCATCGCCGCTCGCGAGCGCACCGTCGACGTTCAGCTCGTTGACCGCCACCACCAATTCGATCGTCTTGCCGGCTCGGAACACGCCCAGACGGGCCTTGGAGCCCGGCGGCAGGTTGCCGATCAACGGCGGCAGGTCGCTGGAGTCGTACACCGGAGTGCCGTTGACCGAGCGCACCACGTCGCTCGGCGTCAGGCCGGCCTTGTCGGCCGGACCGCCCGGCAGCACCTGCGAGATCAAGGCGCCACTGCTGTCCGGCATGGACAGGGCGGCGGCCTTTTTCGCATCCAGCGGCTGCACCACCACACCGAGCTGACCACGACTGACCTTGCCCTTGGCGCGCAATTGCTCGGCCGAGTTCATCGCCACATCGATCGGGATCGCGAAGCTCACGCCCATGTAGCCGCCGGAGTTCGAGAAGATCTGCGAATTGATGCCGACCACTTCGCCGCTGGTATTGAGCAGGGGACCGCCCGAGTTGCCCTGGTTGATCGCAACGTCGGTCTGGATGAAGGGCACGTAGCGCTGGTCGGCATAGGGGTTGCTGCGCCCGACCGCGCTGACGATGCCGGCGGTGACCGAATGGTCGAGGCCGAACGGCGAGCCGATCGCGACCACCCACTGCCCGGCCTTGGTCTGGCCGGCGCCGGCGGCGCGCAGGAACGGCAGGCCCTTGGCGTCGATCTTGAGCAGGGCCACGTCGGACTGCTCATCGCTGCCGATCACCTTGGCCTTGAGCTCGCGGCGGTCGGTCAGCTTGACCGTGACCGTGTCGGCGCCGTCGACGACGTGATGGTTGGTCAGCACGTAGCCGTCCTGCGAAATCAGGAAACCGCTGCCGATCGAACGACCGCCGCCGCGCGGCTGGCGCGGGCCCTGTTGACCCGGCCCGGGCATGCCCGGCATGCCTTCCGGGCCGAAGAAGCGGCGGAAGAATTCGGGAATCTGCTCTTCGTCCGGCATGCCGCCGCCGCGCGCCACCCGCTTGGGGGTGACTTCGGCGCTGATGTTGACCACCGCCGGGCCGACCCGCTGTACGAGGTTGGTGAAATCCGGCAGGCCGGCGACCAGGGGAGCGGCGGGCGTCGCCGACGGCGGCGGCGCGATCGGGGTGGTCGGCGCCTGCGCCGTGCAGGCCACCGGCAGCGCGGCGATGATCGCGCCGACCAGGGCCAGGGAATGCAGCGGACGGCTGCCGGCTGCGGTGCTCTTCGGAAGGCTGTTCATCAGGGGACGGATCATGGAAGCGGCCTCGAAACGACGTGGATTTTCCGGGAAAAAGACGACAGGTCGCCTTGCGCGGCGAAACCGCGCATTCGACGAAGGGGGCTGCCCGGCCGGAACGACCGCGGCAGGCAAGGCGAATCAGGGCTGCGGTTGCGGCCGTTGCGTAGCCTGCGACCGCGCCTTGGCCTCTTCGGCCTGGGTGGCCGGCTCGAAGGGATAAAACGATTGCGAGGCGCCGCCACCGGAACTGCCGTAACCGGCGGTATAGCTGCTGCCGCCCGAATAATTGGGCAGGACCGCGCGCGGCCACGGGCGTGCCGTGGCCGATTCGCTCGGCTGCGGCCGGAACGGATTGGCGTGGGCGGTATCGGCCGGCAGCGGGGAGGCATTGGCGACCGCGGCGACCTGCACCGGCGCTTCGGCCGAACGCTCGGAGGCGCGCAGGGCGGCGCGCTGGCTCTGGCCACGCGAACGGCGCTCGGCCAGGCGGCGCGGAATTTCGGCGACCGCGACCGCGCCGGCCAGCACCGAAGCGTCGCCTGAGGTCAACGCAGCCTCGGGCTGGGTGGGGTCGGACTGGGCCGGCACCGCGGCCAAGGCCGCCAGCGCCTGCTCGACCGGTGCCGGGACCGGCATCGGTACCTGGCTGGCCGGAGCGCTCTGCGCCGCGACCTGGGCCGGGTCGGTCGCGACGCCGGTCGTATCGTCGGAGAACGGACGCGCCACGAACAAGGCCGCCACCGCGACCGAAGCCGCCAGGGCGCCGCCGATCCAGCCGCGACGCGAGCCGCCGGCCCGGCGCGGGGTAATGCCGGCGTCGGCCTTCGCCAACGAGGCTTCCTGTGAACGCAGCATCGCCGCTTCGGCAGCGACCGCCGCGGCCACGCGCCCGGCGAAATCGTGCCCGGCCGCACCGCTGACCTTGCCGCGCAGTACGTCGCCGCACAGCTGCCAACGGCCGCAAGTGTCGCGCCACTGCACATCGTGACCGAGCCGCTTCAGCGCGAAGCGCGCGGCGTCGCCGTCGAGCTCGCCGTCGAACAGCGCGCTCAGGTTCTCGCGATCATCGCCATGGAGGGTAGTAGACGTCATCAGTGGGCGCGCTCCCGGGTGTCTTGATTGTCCAGCAAAGGCCGAAGTTCGGTGTCGATCGCCTCGCGGGCGCGGAAGATCCGCGAACGCACGGTGCCGATCGGGCAAGCCATCTTCTGCGCGATTTCCTCGTAACTCAGACCGTCCACCTCGCGCAAGGTGATGGCGGCCCGCAATTCCTCCGGCAACGAATCCACCACCCGCATCACCGTGCGCTCGATCTCCTGGCGCAGCAGCTCGTGCTCCGGGGTATCGGTGTCGCGCAGGCGGATGCCGGTATCGAACTGCTCGGCGTCGCCGGCGTCGATGTCGTCGGTGGGCGGCCTGCGGTTCTGCGCAACCAGATAGTTTTTGGCGGTGTTCACGGCGATCCGGTGCAACCACGTATAGAACTGGGCGTCGCCGCGGAAGTTCGCCATCGCGCGGTAAGCGCGGATGAAGGTTTCCTGGGCCACGTCCTGGCATTCGCTCCAGTCGGGGATGTAGCGTCCGATCAGCGCGGTGATCCGATGCTGGTACTTGCGCACCAAGGCATCGAACGCTGCGCTGTCGCCACGCTGGACACGCCTGACCAGCTCCTGGTCCAACTCATTCTCGGCCATGCCGCGCCGGCACTCCTGTCAGCTCGGCAATAGCCGAACAATGGGACAACCCTGTCGGGGGAAAAGTTCAATCGCGGCATTAATGGGGCCGCCGGCGGTCGCCCGCAACCGCCAAGTGTCACATGACGGCCCCGGGGCCTGTCGACACGGGCGGATTTGACGGCAGTGAAACAAGATCGGGATGATAGCGGCTTCCCATACCTGAACGGATGGTGCGGCATGACTGCAGCCCTCGACGGCCTCCCCGCTTTTGACGGGCTCCGCGCCCGCCATTGGCACACCGAATTGCGCGAGGACGGCGTACTGGTGCTCTCGTTCGACCGCGAAGGATCGCCGGTCAACACCTTCGCCCAGGAAGTGCTGATCGAACTCGACGGCCTGCTGGAGCGCCTTGCCCTGGACCCGCCCAAGGGCCTGGTGTTGCGCTCGGCCAAGAGCAGCGGCTTCGTCGCCGGTGCCGACATCAAGGAGTTCCAGAGCTTCGACGAGAAGGGCACGGTCGGCGATGCCATCCGCCGCGGCCAGCAGGTGTTCCAACGCCTGGCCGAACTGCCCTGCCCCACGGTCGCGGCGATCCACGGCTTCTGCATGGGCGGCGGCACCGAGATCGCCCTGGCCTGCCGTTATCGGGTCGCCAGCAGCGATGCCTCGACCCGCATCGGCCTGCCCGAAGTGAAGCTCGGCATCTACCCGGGCTGGGGCGGCAGCGTGCGCCTGCCGCCGCTGGTCGGCGCGCCGGCCGCGTTCGACATGATGCTGACCGGACGCACCCTGTCGGCATCGGCCGCGCGCGCGATCGGCCTGGTCGACAAGATCGCCGAGCCTGCGGTACTGGTCGACACCGCCGCCGGCATCGCCCTGCGCGGCGCCGAACGTCCGTTCAAGCAACGCTTCATGGGCTGGGCCAGCAACACCTGGCCGGCTCGCAAGATCCTCGCGCCGATACTGGTCAAACAGGTCGCCCGCAAGGCGCGCAAAGAGCACTACCCCGCACCGTACGCGCTGATCTCGACCTGGGAGCGGACCGGCGGCGGCGTGCAGGCCAAGCTCGCCGCCGAACGCAAGTCGGTGGTCAAGCTGTCCGGCACCCCGACCGCGCGCAACCTGATCCGGGTGTTCTTCCTGCAGGAACGGCTCAAAGGCCAGGGCGGCAAGGAGCACGGCATCAAGCACGTGCATGTGGTCGGCGCCGGCGTGATGGGCGGCGACATCGCCGCGTGGTCGGCCTACAAGGGCTTCGAGGTCACCCTGTCCGACCGCGAGCAGCGCTTCATCGACGGCGCGCTCGAACGCGCCCAGGAATTGTTCGCCAAGAAGGTCAAGGACGAGGCCAAGCGACCGGCCGTGGCCGCGCGCCTCAAAGGCGACCTCGGCGGCGAAGGCGCCGAACTCGCCGACCTGGTGATCGAGGCGATCATCGAAAAGCCCGAAGCCAAGCGCGAGCTGTACGACCAGGTCGAGCCGCGCATGAAATCCGATGCGTTGCTGACCACCAACACCTCGTCGATTCCGCTCGACGAACTGCGCGAACACATCCGCCGCCCGGCCCAGTTCGGCGGCCTGCATTACTTCAACCCGGTGGCCTTGATGCCGTTGGTGGAGATCATCCGCCACGACCGCATGGCGCCGGACACCGAGCAGCGCCTGGCCGCGTTCTGCAAGGCCATCGACAAGCTGCCGGTGCCGGTCGCCGGCACGCCGGGCTTCCTGGTCAACCGCGTGCTGTTCCCGTACATGCTCGAAGCCGGCACCGCCTTCGCCGAAGGCATCCCGGGCCCGGCGATCGACAAGGCCGCGGTCAAGTTCGGCATGCCGATGGGCCCGATCGAATTGATCGACACCGTCGGCCTCGACGTCGCCGCCGGCGTCGGCGCCGAACTCGCGCCCTTCCTCGGCCTGAGCGTGCCCCCGGCCCTGAGCAACGTCGAGCCGGGCAAGCGCGGCAAGAAGGACGGCCAGGGCCTGTACAAGTGGGAGAACGGCCGCGCCCAGAAGCCGGAACTGTCGAAGGACTACAAGGCCCCGAGCGACCTCGAAGACCGCCTGATCCTGCCCCTGATCAACGAAGCCGTGGCCTGCCTGCACGACGGCGTGGTCAGCGACGGCGACCTGCTCGACGCCGGCGTGATCTTCGGCACCGGCTTCGCCCCGTTCCGCGGCGGCCCGATCCAGTACGTCCGCGAAAACGGCCCCGACGCCGTGCTCGCGCGCCTTAAACAACTGCAGGCCCGCTACGGCGACCGCTTCGCCCCCCGCCCCGGCTGGAATTCGCCGCTGTTGCGCAAATAAGCGCAAGCGACCCTGCAAACGAAGAAGCCGCGCGTTGCGCGGCTTCTTCGTTTCTGCGTCTCGCCGTTGCCGTTGCCGTTGCCGTTGCCGTTGCCGTTGCCGTTGCCGTTGCCGTTGCCGTTGCCGTAAATATTTTGCTGTAGCTGTAGCTGTAGCTGTGCGTAGTTTCGTATTAGCTAAGGCTGAAGAAGACCCGGAGGGCGGCGCGCACGGATGCGCGCCGTTTTTCATCGGGACAGGGATGTCCCGTATGAAAAATACCCGCGCATGCACCGCTCGTGCGGGCCCTTGACTCAAAGAAAAGCACTTTTCTTTGGTTACCTTTCTTTTGTTGCTTTAGACAAAAGAAAGTAACCCGCCGCTTTAGTGGCGGAAGCTTTTGGCGTTTGATCTTAGCTCTTCGTGAGCGATGCGCCGCAAGACCGTCAGCACGCGGTCGCGACTTGCGTCGCTCCTACCCTGACGGGCTGCCGCCGGCATCGGAGCGAGATTGAGAGGTCGCGGTCGCGACTTACCTCGCTCCTACAGGGAATGGATCATGGTGCAGTTTTCGAGCAAGAGCAGAGCTTCCGTCCGCTGACGCGGCCGGGTTACTTTCTTTTGCTAAGCCCAAAAGAAAAGTAACCAAAGAAAAGGGCTCTCCTTGACGAAGCTCCCCTGCGAGCACGCAGCTTGCGCCGGGATTTTCCGATAAGACGTCCCTGTCTTATCGGAAAACGCCGCACGTCCTGTGCGGCGCCCTCCGGGTCTTCTTTTGCCTTCGCAAGCGCATGACTTCGCCAAGCTCTGAAGCCGGAGCCTTGGAGCTAGAGCTGAAAGCGAGGAGCGAGGAGCGAGGAGCGAGGAGCGAGGAATTCAGGCTAGACCCCAACCGCGGATGCATTCGCTCGAACAGACATGAAAGACGTGTCGGCCAAGGCGAAGAAACGCCGAACGGCGGGACGAAACCCCACCCCGATTACATCGTATGCGTCGGCCGCTCAGAACCAAGCGTACCCGCCAGCAACGCCTCGATCTTGCCCTTGACCGCATCGCCCTCGGCAGTCTCGGCGAACTGGATGCCGATGCCCGCGGCGCGATGGCCCTGGGCGCCGGTCGGGGTCACCCAGACCACCTTGCCGGCGACCGGCATGCGTTCGCTGGATTCGGGCAGGGTCAACAACAGGAACACTTCGTCGCCGAGGAAATAACGCTTGGGCGTGGCGACGAAGATGCCGCCGAACTTCAGGAACGGCATGTAGGCGCTGTACAGCGCCGCCTTGTCCTTGATCGTCAACGACAGGATGCCCTGTCGCGCTGCGCCTGCCGTTGCATTCATGCCTTGCTTCCTCCTGCGGCGCGACGGGCTTCGTCGTTGCGCCACGCCATCAACAATTCGATCACGGCCAGATCGGCGCGGATCGTGGTCCGCAACAGGTCGCGGGTGCGGTTGGCGCGATCGAACCAAGCCGCAAGACTGCGCGCGCGGACAGGGTCGGTCAAGCCGTTGCCGGCCTCGGCAAGCGCGATGTCGGACGCGTGTCGCAGACGCAGCACCGTTTGCTCGTCGCCGACCCAACGTTGTGCGACTTCCTGCGCCGAGGTCTCGCCACGGCCGAGCTTGCCCAGGTCGGCGGCGACTTCGCGGCGCAGCTTGAGCCCGTCGCCGGTCAGCCACTCATGGGCCAGGCCGGGATGTCCGCGCGCGGCATCGAAGGCCTCGCGCGCAGCGGCTTCGGTATGCCCCTGGGCCTTCAGCCAGGCCAGCGATTCGTCCTGCGGCGGCAGACGGAACTCCAGGCGCTGGCAGCGGCTGCGGATGGTCGCCGGCAGGCGCGCCGGATGCGAGCTGACCAGCCACAGATAACGCCCCGGCACCGGCTCTTCCAGCGTCTTCAACAAGGCGTTGCAGGCGGCGGTGTTGATGGCGTCGGCGGGGTCGAGCAGGATGATCTGGGCGCCGCCGTACTGCGGGGTCAGCGCGAGGCGTTCGGACAGATTGCGGATCTGCTCGATGACGATCTCGGTGCGCAGCCGGGTGCCTTCCTTGTTCGGGATGAAGCTGACGAACTGATAATCGGGATGAGTCCCCGCAGCCAGCAGCAAGCAACTGCGGCAGCGACCGCAGGGCTCGCCCTCGGCATCGCGTTCGCGGCACAGCAGGCCGTGGGCCAGGCGTTCGGCGACGGCGCGCTTGCCGAGCCGGGCCGGGCCGCAGAACAGCAAGCCGTGGCCGAGACGGCCGGCGTCGATCGAGGCCTTGGCCTGATCGTAGATGCGGCGCTGCCAGGGGGCGAAGGCGGCGACGCTCACGGTGCCGCCTCGAACGCCGGCGCGTCTGCGATGGTACGGCGCAGACGCTCCACCGCCTGCGCGGCGACCGCGTCGGCCGCCTGGCTGGCGTCGATCACGGCGAAACGCGAGGGCTCGGCGGCGGCGCGATCGCGATAGGCCTGGCGCACGCGCTCGAAGAAATCGCTGCGCTCGCTCTCGATGCGGTCGGCTGCGCCGCGGCCGCGCACGCGCTGCAGGCCGATCTCGACCGGCACGTCGAGCAACAAGGTCAGGACCGGACGAAGGCCGACCACGCGCCGTTCCAGTTCGGCGATGAACGCCGGGTCGAGCCCGCGGCCGGCGCCCTGGTAGGCATAACTGGCATCGGTGAAGCGATCGCTGATCACCCAGGCGCCGCGTTCGAGCGCCGGCAGGATCGCGGTCGCGACATGCTGGGCGCGCGCGGCGAAGGCGAGCAGCAACTCGGTCGCCGGCGACGCGGGTTCGTGATGGGTATCGAGCATCAGGCCGCGGATCTGTTCGGCCAGCGGGGTGCCGCCGGGTTCGCGGGTGTACACCGCCTCGATGCCGGCGGCCTCGAAGGCACCGCGCAGGGCCGCGAGCACGGTCGACTTGCCGGCGCCCTCGCCGCCTTCGAGGGTGACGAAACGCGCTTGCGTGGGCAGGCTCATCGCGCGCTCCCCGGGGCCGGCGGTGTCGCTTGCCCGGCCTCTTCCTGGCGCGCTTCCTCGAGCACGGCCTTGCCTTCCTCGGGCTGGTCGCTGCGGCGTTGCTGGCGATAGCGCTGCAGGTACAAACGCACGTTGGCCTGGTGCTCGGCATAGGTCGCCGCGAACAGGCTGCCGCCGCTGCCGTCGCCGGACGCGACGAAAAACAGGGCATTGCCCGGCGCCGGGTTCGCGCTGGCCTTGAGCGCGCCGACGCCCGGCATCGCGATCGGCGTCGGCGGCAGGCCGGTGCGGGTATAGGTGTTGTACGGCGTATCGGTCAGCAGATCGCGTTTGCGGATGTTGCCGTCGTAGCTCGGGCCGATGCCGTAGATCACGGTCGGGTCGGTTTCCAGTTTCATGCCGAGCTTGAGCCGACGCTCGAACAGCCCGGCGATCTGCGGCCGTTCCGAGGCGATCCCGGTTTCCTTCTCGACGATCGAGGCCATGATCAGCAACTCGGCCGGCGTCTTCAGCACGCTGTCCTGGTCGCGCCCCTTCCAGGCCGCGGCAACCGCGCGGTCCATCGCCTCGTAGGCGCGCTTGAGCACGTCGAGATCGCTGTCGCCGCCGGTATAGAGGTAGGTTTCGGGCAGAAAGCGGCCTTCCGGATGCTGGCCGGGGTGGCCGATCGCCTTCATCAGGGCGCCATCGTCGAGTTGCGCGGCGTCCTGCTTGAGCAAGGCGGCACGCGCCAGCGCGGCGCGCACATCGCGCATGTTCCAGCCTTCGACGATGGTGAAACGATGGCTGATGACCTTGCCGTCGCGCATCGCAATCAGCAGGTCGCGCGGCGTGGTGCCGGGCTCCAGGGCGTATTCGCCGACCTGCAGCCGCCCGGCCGCGCCGAGTCGTTTGGCCAGCAGGCGCCATTCGAGTTGCTGACCCTCGACGACACCGGCCTGGCGCAGCTTGCGCACCACCGCCGGTAGCGAATCGCCGCGTTCGACGACCAGGCTTTCGCCTTTCTCCAGCCCGCTCATCGGCGAGGCGGCGAAGCCGTCATAGCGTTGCCATAGCCAGACGCCGGCCGCGCCCAGGGCGGCCAACAGCAGCAAGATCACGATCAGGCAACCGCAGCCGCGCTTGCGTTTCTTTTCAGCCACGAAACCTCCGTTGTTCGATCCGACCCGCCGCGCGCCGCCACGACCGCGCGGCCGCGGGTGCGGCGGCTCAGTCCTGGGACGGAACGAAGGCGGGATGCGTCGCGCCGAGCCGGTGCCGCAACCCGGCGATGGCCGGATGCGGCGCCCAATGCCGCTCGCCGAGCCGCGCCACCGGCAGGATACCGCGCACGGCGTTGCACAGGAAAACCGCGTCGGCATGCAGGAGGTCGTCGGCGTTCAGGCGCCGCACCCGGACCTCGGCCAGTTCCATCAGCGCCTGCCGGCACACGCCCGCGACGCCGCTGCGATCCACCGGCGGGGTCAGCCAGGCATCGCCCTGCAGCAGAAACACGTTGGCCGCGGTGGCACCGATCAGGTCCTCGTCGAGGTTGCGCAACAATCCCTCATGGAGGCCGGGATCGTCCCATTCGGCGCGTGCCAGCACCTGTTCCAGGCGATTGCAGTGCTTCAGCCCGGCCAGCGCCGGCTGCATGCCCAGCCGCAGCTCGCACCAGCGCAAGCTCAGCCCTTCCGGCGGCGGCGACGGCGGCAGGGCATGGCGCGACAACGACCAGGCCGATACCGGCTGCGGCGGCGGTGCGTAACCGCGCCCACCTTCGCCACGGCTGAGAATCAGCTTGAGCACCGCGTCGGCGCCGTCCAGCAACTGCCGCGCCTCGGCCAGGGCTTGCCGCTCGTCCGGCAGGGCGATGCCTAATTGCGCCGCACCGCGGCGCAACCGGGCCCAGTGCCGGTCCCACCACGGCAGCTCGCCGCGGTGTGCGCGCAGGGTTTCGAACAGGCCGTCGCCGTAGGCCAGGCCGCGATCGAGCGGCGACGGCGCGGCGACGCGCTGGCTGCCGCGGAACAGGCGGACCTCGGTCATGGCATGGAGGCTGCGGTGGTCATGGCGGCATCGTACGCGTTGACGTCGCGCTTGTAGGAGCCGCGCAGGGCGCGATGGATGACGTCGCCCTGCTTTGCGGCCGTGCAGCGATGCCGATTCGCTTGCCCCGAAAACGGAAAGGCCCGCGACCACCGAAGTCGTCGCGGGCCTTGGCTTGCATCGCCGCAATCAGATGCGCTTGAACACCAGGGTGCCGTTGGTGCCGCCGAAGCCGAAGCCGTTCGAGACGGCGATGTCGACCTTGGCGTCGCGGGCGGTGTTCGGCACGTAGTCCAGGTCGCAACCCTCGCCCGGCTCGTCGAGATTGATCGTCGGCGGGATGATGTTGTGATGCAGGGCGAGCACCGAGAAGATCGCCTCGGCACCGCCGGCCGCGCCGAGCAGGTGGCCGGTCATCGACTTGGTCGAGCTGACCATGGTCTTGTAGGCGTGGTCGCCGAGCGCCCGCTTGATGGCCAGGGTCTCGGCCAGATCGCCGAGCGGCGTCGAGGTGCCGTGGGCGTTGAGGTAACCGACCTGGTCGGGATTGATGCCGGCGTCCTTGAACGCGGCGGTCATGCAGCGCGCCGGGCCTTCGCCGTTCTCGCTCGGCGCAGTCATGTGGAAGGCATCCGAGCTGGCGCCGAAACCGGCCAGTTCGCAGTAGATACGCGCGCCGCGCGCCTTGGCGCGTTCGTACTCCTCGAGCACCAGGATGCCGGCGCCGTCGCCGAGGACGAAGCCGTCGCGGTCCTTGTCCCACGGCCGCGAGGCGTGGATCGGATCGTCGTTGCGGGTCGACATCGCCTTCATCGAGCAGAAGCCGCCGACCGAGGTCGGCGAGGAGCCGCGCTCGGCGCCGCCGGCGAGAATCACGTCGGCATCGCCGTACTGGATCATGCGCATCGCCATGCCGATCGAATGGTTCGAGGTGGCGCAGGCCGACACGGCCGAGAAGTTCGGGCCCTTGATGCCGGTCAGCAGCGAGACCTGGCCGGGCAGCATGTTGATGATCGTGCTGGGTACGTAGAACGGCGAGATCTTGCGCGGGCCGCCCTCGTGGTACTTGATGGTCTGCTCTTCGATGCCGAGCAGGCCGCCGATGCCCGAGCCGATCAGCGCACCGATGCGCTCGGCGTTGGAATCGTCGACGACGATGCCGGCGTCTTCCAGCGCCATGAACGACGCGGCGACCCCGTAATGGATGAATTCTTCCATCTTCTTCGCGTCCTTCGGCCCCACCCATTTGGTGATGTCGAAGTCGCGCACCTCGCCGGCGATGCGGGTGGTGAACAAAGCGGGATCGAAATGAGTGATCGGACCGATGCCCGAGCGGCCGTTGACGATGCCGTCCCAACTGCTGACGACGTCGTTGCCGAGCGGGGAGACGAGACCGAGGCCGGTGACGACCACGCGGCGGTTGAAGGAACGGTTGGACATGCAACGCTACCTCTGTGGAATCCGTCTTCGGACCTACGCCGGCGTATCCACCGGCCTGAAAAGCACGGGGCCGCAATGCGGCCCCGAGTTGTCACTTGATTCGCGTACTGCAAGCATGCCGCAGACGCTGCGGCATGCCTCAGGCGCATTACGACTTGACGTGCGCCTTGACGTAATCGATCGCCTGCTGCACCGAGGTGATCTTCTCGGCTTCTTCGTCCGGAATCTCGCACTCGAACTCTTCTTCGAGCGCCATCACCAGCTCGACCGTGTCGAGCGAATCCGCGCCGAGGTCGTCGACGAACGAAGCGTTGTTGGTGACTTCTTCTTCCTTGACGCCAAGCTGTTCGACCACGATCTTCTTGACGCGTTCTTCGATGCTGCTCATGGATGCTGCTCCTCCCGTGAGGGGTTTTTCGATGGAATAGTCTAATGGAATCGGGAGGTTTCGCGAGGGCCGCCGGCCTTTCGACGAAACTCCTTTGGGTTCAATCGCTTACAGCCTACGCCAAAGGCTCAGGGCATGTACATGCCGCCATTGACGTGCAGTGTTTCGCCGGTGATGTAGGCCGCGCCGGGGCCGGCCAGGAACGCCACCGCACGGGCGATGTCGGCCGGTTCGCCGAAGCGGCCCAGCGCGATCTGTCCGAGCATGCCCTGCTTCGCCTCTTCGGGCAGCTCGCGGGTCATGTCGGTATCGATGAAACCGGGCGCGACCACGTTCACGGTGATGCCGCGGCTGCCGATCTCGCGCGCCATCGACTTGCTGAACGCGATGATGCCGGCCTTGGCCGCGGCGTAGTTGGCCTGGCCGGCGTTGCCGGTCACGCCGATCACCGAGGCGATGTTGACGATGCGGCCCTTGCGCGCCTTCATCATCGAACGCATCACCGCCTTGCTGGTGCGGAACACGCTGGTGAGGTTGGTGTCGAGGATCGCCTGCCAGTCCTCGTCCTTCATGCGCATCAGCAGGTTGTCGCGGGTGATGCCGGCGTTGTTGACCAGGATCGAGATCGCGCCGATCTCCTTGGACACGCCGTCGATCAATGCCTCGATCGAGGCGGCGTCGGCGACGTCGACAACGCGGCCGTGACCGCCGCTGACAGACAGGCGCGCGGCGATGGCCTGGGCGCCAGCTTCGCTGGTCGCGGTGCCGATCACGGTGGCGCCCTGGGCGGCCAGTTCGTCGGCGATGGCCGCACCGATGCCGCGGCTGGCGCCGGTGACCAGGGCGATTTCGCCGGAAAGCGGGGACGTGCTCATGCTTGCTTCACTCCGTATTGCCGCTGGCTCGTGGGGTGCTGGCGGGTGGGTTGCGACGCATCCGACGCCGCGGCCGTCTCGTCGCCCGGCCTCGTCGCCTCGCGCTCGCACCGCGATTTTGCGCGGCCAAGCCTACAGGCTGGGGTCGAGGTTGAGTAGCGCGAATCGGTGACAGTCGGGACGCGGTCGTGGATTCAGCGCCAGTCCGCCAAGGCGGCCGCGAAATCCGCCGGCGTGCCGATCGCGCGGCCGTCGAGGGATTTGTCGATGCGCTTGACCAAGCCGGCGAGAACCTTGCCGGGGCCGCATTCGGCGATGCGGACCACGCCGCGCGCGGCCAGCGCCTGCACGCAATCGGTCCAACGCACCGGCAGGTACAGCTGCTGCACCAGCGCCTCGCGGATCGCATCGATGCCTTCATGGACCTGCGCATCGACGTTCTGCACCACCGGCAGCGACGGCGCCTGCCACTGGATGCCGGTCATCGCCTCGGCGAGACGGTTGGCGGCCTCGCGCATCAGCGGCGTATGCGAAGGCACACTGACCGCGAGCTTGACCGCCTTGCGCACGCCGGCTTCGGCCAGGCGCGTGAGCGCCTTGTCGACCGCGTCGGCATGACCGCCGATGACGATCTGGCCCGGCGAGTTGTAATTGGCCGGCACCACGACCTGGGCGCCCGACACGGCCGCGCAGATCTCTTCGACCAGGGCATCCTCGGCACCGAGCACGGCCGCCATCGCACCGGTGCCGGTGGGTGCGGCGTCCTGCATGAACTGTCCGCGCAGACGGACCAGATGCGCGCCGTCGTGCAACGACAAGGCACCGGCCGCGACCAGCGCGCTGTACTCGCCGAGGCTGTGCCCGGCCAACACTGCCGGCTGTGCCCCGCCCTGCGCCTGCCACACGCGCCACACCGCCACGCCCGCGGCCAACAGCGCCGGCTGGGTGTATTCGGTGCGGTTGAGCATTTCCTCGGGGCCGGCTTGGCTCATGGCCCAAAGATCGACGCCGGCGCCCTCGCTGGCCTCGGCGAAGGTCTCGCGGACCTGCGCATGCAGTTCGGACAACTCGGCGAGCATGCCGAGCGATTGCGAGCCCTGGCCCGGGAAGACGAAAGAAAGCTGCTGATCGGTCACGCGTGCTGCCGGATCGGTAAGGATGCGGAATGATACGGGCGAACCGCCGGGATCGTCTGTACTCGGCGGTACGGCGTCACATCGCGTCGCAAGAGGGCGCGATCCGCGGAAAACACGGCGCCTCCAACCGACGCCCCGCCCTTCCCGCTTGGCCGCGCTTTGCCGTTGGTGTCGCTATCGCGGCGAGGATTCGCGGTTGCCGTTGCCGTTGCCGTTGCCGTTGCCGTTGCCGTTGCCGTGAAAGCTTGGCGCAGTACCGGGCTCGCGAGAACAGATGGAGACCCGGGGGCGGCGCACAGAACGTGCGCCGTTTTTCGATAAGACAGGGACGTCTTATCGAAAAATCCCGGCGCGAGCTGCGTACTCGCAGGGGAGCTTCGTCAAGGAATGCCTCTCTTTGGTTAGCTTTGACCAAAGGAACTCCCTGTGGGACTTTTGGGCCAGCAAAAGAAAGTAACCCGGCCGCGTCAGCGGACGGAAGCTCTGCTCTTGCTAGAAGGTTGCGCCGGAGGCCGGCAGGACGATGTCGCGACTTGCGTCGCTCCTACCCTACAAGCGGCGACCACGACACCTCAATCTCGTGCCGCTCCCGGCTGGAGCCAGGGTAGGAGCGGCGCAAGCCGCGACCACGACACTGATGAGTCTGCGTCGCCGCAAGAAAGAGGTCGCGGCTCACGCCGCTCCTACAATCGGAGGCTGCGAAAAAACCGAACCTCACAAACACGAAGGCCGGCCTGCGACAACGTCGCGGCCGGCCTTGTGGACGCCGAAGCGTCGCCTAAAGGTCAGTAGCGCAGCAGCGCCGAGCCCCAGGTGAAACCACCGCCGAAGGCTTCGAGCAGCAGCAACTGACCGCGCTGCACCTTGCCCGAACGCACCGCTTCGTCCAACGCCAACGGCACCGAACCCGAGGAGGTGTTGCCGTGACGGTCGACGGTCACGATCACTCGCTCCATCGGCATGTCCAGGCGCTTGGCGGTCGCTTCGATGATGCGCAGGTTGGCTTGGTGCGGGATCAACCAGTCGATCTCGTGGCGATCCAGGCCGTTGGCTTCGAGGGTCTCCTCGACCACCGAGTCCAGCGCCTTGACCGCGTACTTGAACACTTCGTTGCCGGTCATCAGCACTTTGACGCCGACGTTGTGCTCTTCGGGCTTGAAGCCCACCGAAACGCCGACCGGGTTCCACAGCAGTTCCTTCTTGCCGCCGTCGGCGTGCATGTGGGTGCTGAGGATGCCGGTTTCGCTGTCGGCCTTGAGCACCACCGCGCCGGCGCCGTCGCCGAACAGCACGCAGGTGCCGCGATCGCTCCAGTCGAGCATCCGGGTCAGGGTTTCCGAACCGACCACGAGCACGGTCTTGGCCGCGCCCGACTGCACGAACTTGTCGGCGATGGTCAGCGCATAGACGAAGCCCGAGCAGGCGGCGTTGACGTCGAACGCCGCACAGCCGTTGGCGCCGAGACGATGCTGCAGCAGGCAGGCGGTGGACGGGAAAATGAGGTCCGGCGTGGTCGTGCCGACCACGATCAGGTCGATCTCCTGCGCCGATACGCCGGCGGCTTCGAGCGCGCGCACGGAAGCGTGATAGGCCAGGTCGCAGGTCGTCTCGCCTTCGGCGGCGATATGACGCTCGCGGATGCCGGTGCGGCTGACGATCCACTCGTCGCTGGTATCGACCAGCTTGGCCAGGTCCTGATTGGTCAGCACCTTTTCCGGCAAGTAGCTGCCGGTACCCGCGATGCGGGCGTAAATCCGATCTGTCATCACCACTCCGCGGCGTTGCCGTATACGTACCGGAGGACCGATGACGTTCCGAACGCCGCGATAGCGTTATGGAACGCAGGCCGCCGGAATGTGCTTCATAAAAGCTAACGTGCTTTTTGGAAGCATGGCTTCTTGGAAGCATGGCTTCTCAGAAGCAAGGACCGCCAGCACGGGCTGGCGGTAGAACGATAGCGCGATGACCGTCGGCGTGCCGACGGCAGCGCGCGCCTTCATCCAGGCGCGCGGCGCAGCATGCGGACGAAGCTTATTCTTCGTCGGCGATGCGGGTCTTGGTCTCGATCACCTTCTTGCCACGGTAGTAACCGTCGGCGGTGACGTGGTGGCGGATATGGGTCTCGCCGGTGGTCGGGTCGGTGGCCAGCTGCTTGCTGGTCAGCGCGTCGTGGGCGCGGCGCTGGCCGCGGCGGGACGGGGAAACGCGGGACTTCTGAACAGCCATGGTCTTGCTCCGGAAAAGCGGTGGAAACCTGAGGTGGATAGCGTAAGCCCGATTAGCAGGAGCGGCTTGCGATTCGCCTGCAGGTCGGAGTGGATCTGAATGGTGGTGCTAAGGGTAAAACCGGGTCTTGCTCAATTCTTCTTCAGCGCCGACAGCGAGGAAAACGGGTTCGCGCTGTCGAGCTCTTCCTGCGGGGCCGGCCAGTCGCGCTCGACCGACTCGCTGCCGGGCGCGATCGGCACCACCGGTACGGCGAGGATCAATTCGTCCTCGACCAGCTCGGAGGCGCGCAACATGCCGTCTTCGGGCATCAGCAACGGCTCGTAGCCCGGCGGCAGCGCGGCTTCGTCCGCCTCTTCGCGGATCAGGCCGAGCCGTTGGACCATCTGCACCGGCAGCAGGAAACGCTCCAGGGTGCGCTGGCACAACAGCGGCAACTGCGTGTCGATCTTCAACTCGACATAGGGCACCTGCAGCTCGTCGGTGTCGAAGTCCAGGGAAAACCGGACTTCGCCCTCGGTATCGAGCAGACTGCCCTGCAACCGGGTCAGCGCCGACAACGGCAAACGACCTTCCACGCCGCGCCGTGCCGCCACCAGGCGCCAGGCATCCAGAACTTCGGGCACCCGCCCAGATGGCACATCGGCTGACATAAGCCGCGGAATGTTAGAGACGCAGCCCCCCGCTGTCAAACCGTAACCCCAGGCCGGTGCAGGGATTTGCCGGCGGCCGGCCCGGGCGTGCAGACTGCCGGCCCCGCCCGCGCACCGAGCCCGACCTTGACGACCCTCCTGCTGCTGAGCCTGGCCGCACTGGCGGCCTTGGCGGTTTCGCTGGGCCTGCGCTATTTCCCGAGCCGCCGCGAGCGTGCGGTGCGCGAACTGCTGGACGCCGCCGACGCCCTGGAAGCCAGGCTGCGCCTGGCCCGGGCCGAAATCGAGGCGGTCGCCGGCGACGAGGGCCGCGACCCGGTCGCCGCCGCGATGCGCGAGATGCTGCGCCAGCGCCTGTGGCTGCGCGACCACGGCCGCCAGGCCAGCGTCGCCCAGTTGGCTGAGGTCCGTGCCTCGATCGACGAGGCCCGCAGCCGGATCGAGCAGCAGCTGAACCAGATCGAACAGGCACGCGCGCCGCTGGCCTGAACCGGCCGGCCGCCGCCTGTGCCGCGCCCGCCAGACCGACTCGATCCGGGCTGCCTCCTTCCTCCTTCTTTCGGGTCTCCGATGTCCCCGCGACTGATCCTGGCCTCCACCTCCGTTTACCGCCGCGAGCTGCTGACCCGGCTCGGCCTGCCGTTCGACTGCGCCCGCCCCGAGACCGACGAGACCCCGCAGCCCGGCGAAGCCCCGCTCGCCCTGGCCGGCCGCCTGGCGGTCGCCAAGGCTGCCGCGGTCGCCGCTCTGCAGCCCGGGGCCTGGGTGATCGGCTCGGACCAGGTCGCCGAGTTCGACGGCCGCCCGATCGGCAAGCCGGGCGGCCGCGACGGCGCCCTCGCCCAGCTCGGCGCGATGTCCGGCCGCGAGGTGCGCTTCCTGACCGGGTTGTGCCTGCTGCGTCATGGCGAGGCGCCGAAGACCGCACTCGACGTCACCACGGTGCGCTTCCGCGAGTTGGGCGCGGACGAGATCGAACGCTACGTCGACGCCGAACAGCCCTACGACTGCGCCGGCAGCTTCAAGTCCGAAGGCCTCGGCATCGCCCTGTTCGAGGCGATCGAATCGCAGGACCCGACCGCGTTGATCGGGCTGCCGCTGATCGCCACCGCGCGCCTGCTGCGCGAAGCGGGCTATCGGCTGCCCTGAGGCCGCCGCTCGCCGGCCACGGCTCGCAAGCGCACGGGGTCCGCTGAAAGACCGCCACCGACTTAGCGACGCACTTCGATCGGCTGCTCGGCCCAGTCCTCGACGCTGCCGTCGCGTCCGTGCAGGCGCAGGCCCAGCCAATGCCGGCCGGGCGGTTCGGCATCGAGCCGCACCTTGGCATCGAAGCCGACCCGCGGATGCTGCGGATCGTTCGACACTTCCCAATAACTGCGCACGCCGGGCAATTCGCGGCCGTAGTCCGCCTGGGCGACGACGCGGCCGTCGAGCATGATCTCCACGCGCGCCAGGCCGACGCCGTCCTTGAACGCCCAACCGCTGACGTCGAACTCGCGACCGACCTTGCGCCCCGGCAACGGCGCATCGAGCCAGGCCATCGCCGGCGTCGTGCATGCGCCTTCGCGCTTGGCGCCGTCGAGTGCGAACAGAGCAAAACGCTGGCGTCCGTGATCGACGTTGAGCATCTGCGGCGGCGGCAAGGGACCGACCATCGCGCACAGTTGGTGATAACGGCGCAACAGGTTCTTGTATTCGACCTCGGTGGCGCCGACCACGAGCAGCATCGGTGCCGAGCCCCACTCGGCGCGTCCGGCGCTTTGCAGGCCCCACAACCGCAATTGCGGCGCGCGCCCGTGCTTGTGGTTGATCGGGTGGTCGAGCACGGCGATGCGCGGGTCGCCGAGCGCGAAACCAAGTTCAGCGCCGACCTTGAAGTTGTCGGCGACGACGCGCGTTCCCGGCGACATCGAGCGCTGTCGCTGCCGCACCGCGTCTGCGAGCTCGCCCCAACCGGCGAAGTTCGACGGATACCACTTCTCGCCGGCGCTGCGCGCGCGCAGGCCGGGCACCGATACGACCAGGTAGTAAGCGAGTATCGCCAGCAGCGTCACGCCGGCGATCGCCGCAGTGAGTCGACGCGCCCATCGCGGCCATCCCGCCAGTACGCCCGGCAGCAAGGGCAGCAAGGCCATGAAACCCGGCAACGGCCAATGGAAACTGACCCGCTCGGTATCGGCGAAGAAACCCAGGACGAAGAAACCGAGCACGATCAAGCTGCCGAACAAGGCGAAATAGCGAGTGATCGGCGAGGCCGCTCGCGCGCCCCTGGCCCCGGCGAGGGCCAAGGCGACCAGCAACGGCGGCGTGACCAGCAAGGCCTGGATCGCGACGAACCACAGGCCTTCGGCATGAAACGACCAGGGATGGCGGTCGACCAACTGGAAACGCAGGCCGGCATCGGCGTTGTCCATGTTCCAGGCGACCAGCGGCGCCCAGGCCGAGGCGCCGATCGCCGCGGCGATCACCACGCGCACGTCGCGCAAGGCGCGGCGGCCCTCGGGCAGGCACAGCAGGACCACGCCGCCGACCGCGATCACCGCGATGAAACGGTAGTGACTCAAGGCACCGAGGGCGAGGCCGGCGGCCAACTCGACCGCGGCCCGCGCATCGACCTCGCGCAGCAGACGCGCACCGGCGTCCAGGCACAGCAAGGTCGCCAGGGCCATCATCGCGTCGGGCAGCGCGAGCAGGCCCAGGCTGCCCGACAGCGGCAGCAACACGCCGAAACAACCGGCGACCCAACCTTGGCGTTCGCCGAATTCGCGCGCGGTGATCCGCGCCAACAACCACGGCACCAGCGCCGACATCGCCAGGAACGGCGCACGCAGCGCCCAGATGCGGTCGCCGCCGAGTTCGACGCCGAGCCGCGCCAGCCAGGCGGTCAGGCCCGGCAGATCGGAATAAGCGGCGGCCGGATGCCGGCCTTCCTGCCAGTAGAACGCTTCGTCGACGAACAAGGGCAAGTGGGCGGCCACGCCGAGCTTGAGCAGCAGTACCGTCGCCCACAAGATCCAGAACAGGCGCCGTATCGGCTGGGTTTCATCCTTGTCCCGCATCGGCACGCGACCTCGCTACACTCTGGATGGGGTTGGACACGCTGCGGCGCCGCCGGTTCATTCGCGACGCTCGCACAGCAAGCGGCTGGAGGCCGCAACCGGCGAGGCGAGCTTCGTTCGCGGGCATTTGTTGACGCCTATCCCAGAAACTTCGAACACCTTCGAGACTGTTGCTACGAAAACGGAATTCGCACGCGATGATGCGAACCCGCGCTCGACGCACGGACTCCGGCGCGATCCGCATCGCTTGCGATGCCGCCGACCGCGACGGCCGATGGCGGACACGACGCTACAGACACAGGACAGACGCACGATGACGGCAGGCAAGATCACAGCAGCAGGCACGACGGCTGTTCACGACGCGACCATCCTAACCGATGCCCTGCGCCTGGCCCTCGAACAGGCCCAGGCCCAGGTCAATGCCCTGGTGCTCGGCAAGGCGCAGGCGGTGCGTCTGGCCTTCGTCGCCCTGCTCTCCGACGGCCATCTGCTGATCGAGGATCTGCCCGGGCTCGGCAAGACCACGCTCGCGCACGCCTTGGCCGCGACCCTCGGCCTGGAATTCCAGCGTGTGCAGTTCACCTCCGACCTGTTGCCGGCCGATGTGGTCGGCGTGTCGGTGTTCGACCCGCAGTCGCGCCAGTTCCAGTTCCATCCCGGCCCGGTGTTCACCCAGGTCCTGCTCGCCGACGAAATCAACCGCGCGCCGCCGCGCACCCAGAGCGCATTGCTCGAAGCGATGGCCGAACACCAGGTCACCGTCGATGGCCGCACTCATCCGCTGCCCGACCCGTTCTTCGTCATCGCCACCCAGAACCCGGTCGATCTGTCCGGCACCTATCCTCTGCCGGACTCGCAACTCGATCGCTTCCTGCTGCGCCTGCAGCTCGGCTATCCCGACGAGGCCGCCGAACGCGACCTGCTCGCCGGCGCCGATCGCCGCAACCTGATCGCCCAGACCAAGCCGGTACTGAGCACCGACGACGTGCTGGCGATCCGCCGCGCGGTCGACGCGGTCTATGTCAGCGACAGCCTGATCCACTACGTGCAAGCCCTGCTCGCGCGTAGCCGCAAGCACCCCGGCGTGCGCGTCGGCCTGTCGCCGCGCGCCGGCCTGGCCCTGCTGCGCGCCTCACGCGCCTACGCGCTGCTGCTCGGCCGCGCCCACGTCGTGCCCGAGGACGTGCAGGCGCTGTTCGCCGCGGTCGCCTCGCACCGCCTGGTCGCCGAGGCCGACGCCGCGCCGGACATCGCCAAATCCATCCTCTTTGCCGTGACGGTGGATTGAACGCGGCGATGGCGGCGACGCAGGCGCAGGACGATCTCGACCACGGCAGGGCGCGGCCGGCTTCGCGGCGCTGGGTTGCGCTGCGCGCGCGGATGATGTCGCTGACCCGTCCGCGCCGCCCGGAACCGTTGCCGGCGCGTTTCGACCGCCGCCGCATCTACGTGCTGCCGACCGGGTTCGGCCTGTTCTACGGCGCCCTGCTCGCGACCATGACCCTCGGTGCGTTGAACTACAACAACAACCCGGCCTTCCTGCTCGCCCTGCTGCTCGGCGGCGCCGGGCTCGCCAGCCTGATCGCCGCGCAGTTGCAACTGGCCGGCTTGAGCATCGTCGCGATCGACGCCGAACCGGTGCCGGCCGGCCAACCCCTGGCCGTGCGCGTGCATGCGCGCGCCGCACCGGACCGCGTGCGCCGCGGCCTGCGCGTAGACGACCACGGCGCCTTCGGCATCGAGGCCGCCGGGCTCGATCTCGACCAGGGCGCCGGCGAAGCCGAGTTGCGCGTCGCCACCGAGCGGCGCGGCTGGCTCGATCTGCCGCGCCTGCGCATATCGACGACGCGTCCGCTCGGGCTGGCGCGGGCCTGGGCGCATGTCTGGCCGGAAGCCCCGCTGTTGGTGTATCCGACCCCGGAAGCGCATGGCCCGCCGTTGCCGGTCGGCGGCGGCGATCAGGCAGTGACGCGATTGCACCCGAGCGGCGACGACGTCCATCACCTGCGCGCCTATCGTTTCGGCGATGCGCGCCGGGCGATCGCGTGGAAACACTCGGCGCGCCGCGACACGCTGTTGGTGCGCGAGTACGAACAACCGCTCGGCGCCGACGTCGAACTCGAATGGCATCGCCTGGCCGGGCTCGGCCAGGAGGCGCGGATCTCGCGCCTCGCGCGCTGGGTCGACGAGGCCGAGCGCGACGGCTGCCGTTATCGCCTGAGCCTGCCGAACCAGCCCTCGCTCGGCCCCGGCACCGGCCCGGCCCATCGCCATGCCTGCCTGCGCGCCCTGGCGCTGATGCCGCATGGCTAAGCCCGCCGCCCCGGCGCTGGAGCCGACCACCCGCCGCTGGGCCTTGCTGGCCGGCGCCAGCTGCCTGCTGCCGTTGCTGCTGCAGTTGCCGCCGCAGATCGCCGCGGTGATCGCCGCCTCCGGCATCGGCATCGGCGTGCTGTCCTGGCGCCGGCCTTTGCCGAGCGCCTTGCGCCTGGTGCTGTTGATCGCGCTGATCGGCACCGTGTTGCTGATGACCGGCTTCGCCCTCGGCCGCGACACCGGTTGCGCCCTGCTCGCGGCGATGTTCGCGTTGAAGCCGGCGGAAACCCACACCTTGCGCGACGCGCGCAGCCTGATCGGCTTCGCCTTGTTCGGGCCGTTCGCGACCTTCCTGCTCGACCAGGGGCCGCTGTCGCTCACCCTCGGCCTGGCCGCGGCGATGTTCGCCTTGTCCACCTTGCAACGCCTGGCCGAAATCGAATCGCGTCCGGACCCGTTGCGCGCGGTCGAGCCAGCGCAAACGCACTGGCAACGCCTGCTCGCGATCGGCCGCCTGGTGGCGATCGGATTGCCGCTGGCGCTGGCGGTGTTCTGGTTGTTCCCACGGTTGAGCTCGCCGTTATGGGGCGTGCCCGAACGCGCGCTCGCCCGCCCCGGCCTGTCCGACCGGATGAGCCCGGGCGAGATGGTCGACCTGATGAACGACGAGACCGTCACCCTGCGCGCGCGCTTTCGCGGCACGGCGCCGCCGACCTCGCAGATGTATTGGCGCGGCCCGGTGCTGTGGAATTTCGACGGCCGCGAATGGACCCAGCCGCGTTGGTTCCAGGGGCTGCCGGCGGCGCCCATGCGCGCCGGCCGCACCACCTGGGATTACGAACTCGAAGTCGAACCCACCGACACGCGCCAATTCGTTTCGCTCGATCTGCCGCGCGCCTCGCCGCCCGGCACGCGCTTGTCGATCGATCACGGCATCTACGCCGACCGTGCGCTGACCTCGTTGAGCCGCTGGCGCCTGCAATCGGCGCCGCCGGCGTCGTACGAGCCGCAGCTGCGCGAAACCCTGCGCCGCGCCGCCCTGTCCCTGCCCAGCGGCTACAACCCGCGCACCCTCGCCCTGGCGCAGCGCTGGCGCGCCGAAGCCGGCAACGACGATGCCGTCATCGTCGACCGCGCCTTGGCGATGATCCGCCGCGAGTTCGTCTACACCCTGGCCACGCCGCTGCTCGGCCGGCACTCGGTCGACGAATTCCTGTTCGACCACAAGGCCGGTTTCTGCGAACACTTCAGCTCCTCGTTCGTGGTGCTGATGCGCGCCGCCGGCATTCCCGCCCGGGTGGTCACCGGTTATGCCGGCGGCTACTTCAACCCGGTCGGCAACTATTGGCTGGTGCGCCGCTCCGATGCCCACGCCTGGGCCGAGGTCTGGCTGCAGGGACGCGGCTGGGTGCGGGTGGACCCGACCGCCGCGGTGGCGCCCGAACGCATCTACGACACCCTCGCCGACCGCCGTCCCGGCGCCGGCGGGTTGTTCGGCGGCATCGCCGGGGCGACGCCGTTGTTCAACCTCAGCGACTGGCTGCGCCGCGGCTGGAACGATTTCGTGCTCGGGTTCGATGCCAGCCGCCAGCAGCGCATGCTGCAACCGTTCGGCGTCGACAACCTCGACAGCGGCAAACTGATCGCCCTGTTCGTGCTGTCCGCCAGCGCCACCCTGCTGTGGATGGTCTGGCTGAGCAGCCGCGGCGAGCGCGAGCGCGACCCGGTCCTGCGCGCCTGGCACCGGCTGTCGCGCCGCTATCGGCGCCTCGGCCTGGAGCGCGAAACGCATGAGCCGGCCCTGGCCTGGGCTGAACGTGTGACCAAGGCCCGCCCGGATCTGGGCGAAAGCCTGCTCCGGCTCAGCCAACATTTCAGCGATTGGCGGTACGCTGGTGACCAACCCGGGCGGCGCGAGGCCCGAGAACTGCGCAACGAACTGGTCCGGGCGCTACGCGCACACCGCCCCGGCCCCACTGGAGAACGTCGATGAAGCTCCGACTTGCCTTACTCGCTGCCGGCGTCGCGCTGATCAGCGCCTGCGCCTCGCAGCCCAAACCGTTGCAGGGGGCGTTCACGGCCCTGACCCCGACCGATGCCGCGGCCCAGGACAGCACCGGCGCCGTGGTGCGCTGGGGCGGCCGCATCGTCAACGTCGAACCGCAGGCCAACCGCACCTGCTTCGAGATGATCTCGACCCGGCTCACCGATTCCGGCCGGCCGTATTGGGCCACCGACGACACCGGCGGCCGCTTCCTCGCCTGCCGCACCGGTTTCTACGACCCGGCCTTGTTCGAACGCAACCGCGAAGTGACCTTCACCGGCCGCATCTCCGGTTACGAGTCGCGACGCATCGGCGAATACGACTACCGCTTCCCGCAGCTCGATGCCGAGGTGGTCTATCTGTGGCCGGTGCGCGAGCGCGTCGACGTGATCGAACGTCCGGCGCCGTGGCCGTGGTGGGGCTGGTGGTGAGGCATCGCGGCATCGTTCCGCGCTTGCGGTAACGAAGAAGGCGCCCATGGCGCCTTCGTTCGTATTGGGACTCGGCGCGGAGGTCCGGGCGCGTTCGTGTGCTGCGAAGCAGAAGCAAATCCCCCTGCCCCCCTTATCCAAAGGGGGAAAGGCGAACGCATTCTCAATACGATGAGGCGCCGGTCAGCGCGGAGTACCGAAGCGGCCGAGTTGGGCGCCTGCGAGCAGGTGCAGGTGGATCTGGAACACGGTCTGGCCGCCGTCGCCGTTGCAGTTCATCACCAGACGATAGCCGTCCTCAGCGAAACCTTCGCGCTGCGCGAACGCCGCCGCGGCATGGGCCAGGCGGCCGACGATCACAGCCTGGTCGGCCTGCAGGTCGTTGAGCGTGGCGATCGGCGTCTTCGGCACGAACAGCACGTGCACCGGCGCCTGCGGCGCGATGTCGCGGAACGCGATCAGCTCGTCGTCCTCGTAGACGACGTCGGCGGGAATCTCGCGACGGATGATCTTGCCGAAGATGGTGGTGTCGGTCATGGGCCGGGCTTCGAGATAGGGGAGTCGGGAATCGTACCGCGCCGTCTCAGCGGAAAACCCCATCGGTCGGCGCGTTTCCCCATCCACAATCAGCTTCGAAAGCCATCGAACCGTCCAGATCGCATGGCTTCAACCGAGTCCCGAGTCCCGAACCCCGAGTCCCGGCTCCTACTGCGGCACTTCGCTGCGACTGCCGAACGCATGCGAGAGCGTGCCGCGATCCACGTACTCGAGTTCGCCGCCGAGCGGCACACCGTGCGCGAGCCGGCTCGGCCGCACCTGGTGCTGGCGTGCGAGCTGGGCGAGGTAGTGCGCAGTGGCCTCGCCCTCGACGGTGGGGTTGGTGGCGATGATGAGTTCCTGCACCTCGCCCTCGGCCAGGCGCTTGGCCAAGGTGTCCAGGCCGAGTTCGCGCGGGCCGATGCCGTCGAGCGGGCTCAGGCGTCCTTGCAGAATGAAGTACAGGCCGCGATAGCCGGTGGCCTGCTCGATCGCGAGCCGGTCGGCCGGCGATTCGACCGCGCACAGCAGATGCGCGTCGCGCGAGCCGCTGGCGCAGGTCGGGCAAACTTCGGTCTCGCTGAAGTCGCGGCAACGCACGCAATGGCCGATCTTCTCGATCGCCTCGGCCAGCGCATCCGACAAACGCTGGCCGCCGCTGCGCTCGCGTTCGAGCACGTGGTAGGCCATGCGCTGGGCCGACTTCTGACCGACGCCCGGCAGTACCCGGAACGCGTCGATCAGCTGTTCGAGCAGACGGCTGCTCATGCCTGCGCCGGCATCGGAACGGTACGGACGGTCGTCATCGCGGTCGCTTCGGCTGGCCGGGCTATTCGGAGGTCGTGAAGTTGCTGCGCGCCATCGGTTCGCGATTCATCGCGCGCACGACGTTCAGGCACAGGATCGCGCCGAGCAGCGGGATCATCCACACCAGCGCCGACTGCAGGCCTTTCTGCAGGCCGGTCAGGTCGGGCTCGCGCCAGACCGCCCAGGTCGCGTACAGATCCAGCCCGAGCAGTGCGGCCGCGACCACCGCGGCGGTAACGCCGATATGCAGGTTCATGAGTCGCCAGCCGTCAGAACGGCAGCTTCATGCCCGGGGGCATGGGCATGCCCGCGGTGGCGGCCGACATCTTCGCCTGCGATTCGCTGTTGATCTTGTTGACCGCATCGTTGAACGCGGCGGCGATCAGGTCTTCGACCATTTCCTGGTCGGCGAGCACGCTCGGGTCGATGCGCACCTTGCGGCAATCCATGCGGCCGGTCAGGGTCACGCTGACCATGCCGCCGCCGGCGCTGCCGGTGACTTCGATCTTGGCCAATTCTTCCTGGGCGCGCTGCACGTTTTCCTGCATCTTCTGCGCCTGTTGCATGAGTTGGGCGATGTTGCCGCGCATGGTGGTCCTGCCTCGTGGTCGTGAAAGGTGAGCGGTGGATCGAGGCCGCAGTCTGCCGCGGCCTCATCTCATCGGTGATGTAGTTGGGCCGCGAACCGCGCGGCGCAAGGGCTGCGGTCAGGCCTCGTCGTAGGGACGGATCGAATCCGGCACCACCTTGGCGCCGTGGACGTCGATGAGACGGCGCACGTCGGGATCGTTCATGAACGTCTCCTCGGCCGAGGCCTGGCGCTCGTCGCGGGCGCGCAGATTGCGCGCATGCAGCGACTCGCCGGCCACGCTGGCCGCTTCGAAACGAATCTGCGGCGCGGCGCCCAGGCGGCTCGCCAAAGCATCGCCGACCATCTTGATCAAGGCCGGTGCGCGCAGATGGTCGTCGTCGGCCGGCAAGGACAGGGTCAGCACGCCGTCGCCGTAAGCCACGAAACTGGCGTGCTCGGCGAGGATGCGGGCCGGGCCGCGCAGGCCGCTGTCATCGACCAGCGCATGCCAGGCGTCGTCGTCGGCGATGCCGCCCGACGAGGCCGAAGCGGCGCGGGCCGGCATCGTGATCGGCTCGGACGGACGTGCCGGCGGCGCGGCGGGTGCGGAGACGGTTTCCACCCGCGGCGCGGTAACCGAAAGTTCGCTGTCCGGGCCGGGGCTGCCGAACAGGCTTGGCCCCGGGTCGGCTGGCGCGGTCGGCGGCGCCATGTCGCGCACCGGCTCGGCCGCGGCTTGAGTCGGCACTGCGACCGGCGCTTCCGGGCGAAGCTCGACGCGTTCGGGCGCGGCCGCACGTTCGACGACGGGCGCCGCCGCGCGGGCCGGCGCTTCGCTTCGGTCCGACACTCGGTGGTGGTTCGGCTTGGGCGAAAGTTCTTCGTCCGGCCACGTCAAAGGAGCGCGGTCCTGCGGCTCGGCCTGCACCTGGGGTTTCGGTGCCGCGGCTTGCTGTATGCGCGGCGCCGGTTCGGACGGCGCGGCCTCAATCGGCTTGGGTTCCGGCTTTGCGATCGGTGCCGCTGCGGGCTCCGGCAGCGGACGCGGCTTGGCATCCTGCACTGGCGCTGCCGAGGCCGGCGCCTTGCTCGCTTCGAGGTTCGGCGCGACTTGCCGACCACCGCCCATTTCGCGCATCGCCGCCGCGGCCTGGGCCGCGGCACTGGCGCTGGCGCTGGCACTACGCGCCGACTCGCTGCGGCCGCCCGACGACGGCGCCGGGCCGGCGTCGCCGCCGGCACCGGCCGGACGGAACGCCAGCATGCGCAGCACGCTCATCTCGAAGCCCGCGCGCGGGCTCGGCGCCAGCGGCAGGTCGCGACGGCCGTTGACGCTCATCTGGTACCACAGCTGCACCACTTCCGGTCGCAGTTGCTCGGCCAGCGCATCGATATCGACGCCGTCGGCCTCGACCGCGGCCTCGGGCACCAGTTGGCGCACCTGGACCCGGTGCAGCGCATCGGCCAGGGTTTCCAACACCCCGCCCCAGTCCGGCGAGAACTCGGCCAGGGTCGCGACCTCGTCGAGCAGGCGCTGGCCGTCGCCGTCAGCCAGGGCGGCCAGGACCGCACCGACCCGGGTCCGATCGACCGTGCCCAGCATCGCCGCGACCGCCGCCCCTTCCAGGCGCGCATCGGTGCCGGCGCCGCTGTAGGCGATCGCCTGGTCAAGCAGGGACAGGCCGTCGCGCAGGCTGCCGTCGGCGGCCTTGCTGAGCTGGCGGATCGCGGCCTCGTCGACCGGGATGCCTTCGGCGGCGAGGATCCGGGTCATCTGCCCGGAAATCTGCTGCTCGTCCAAGCGCTTGAGGTTGAACTGCAGACAGCGCGACAACACCGTCATCGGCAGTTTCTGCGGGTCGGTGGTGGCGAGCAGGAACTTGACGTGCCCTGGCGGCTCCTCAAGCGTCTTCAGCAGCGCATTGAACGCCGACTTCGACAGCATGTGGACTTCGTCGATCAGGTAGACCTTGACCCGTCCGCGGCTCGGCATGTACTGGGCGTTGTCGATCACCTCGCGCACGTCGTCGACACCGGTGTTGCTGGCGGCGTCGATCTCGAGCAGGTCGATGTAGCGGCCGGCGTCGATGTCCAGAC
This sequence comes from Lysobacter sp. CA196, assembly GCF_052078695.1. Classification (NCBI taxonomy): domain Bacteria; kingdom Pseudomonadati; phylum Pseudomonadota; class Gammaproteobacteria; order Lysobacterales; family Lysobacteraceae; genus Lysobacter; species Lysobacter sp. CA196. The sequence continues at coordinate 45,118 of NZ_JBQJIN010000040.1, forward strand.
AGGCGTTGCACTCGCCGCAGGGATCCGAGGACGTGCCGCGCTCGCAGTTCAGCGACTTGGCGAAGATGCGCGCGATCGTGGTCTTGCCGACGCCGCGCGTACCGGTGAACAAAAAGGCGTGATGGACGCGCCCGGTGCCGAGCGCGTTGGTCAGCGCACGCACCACGTGTTCCTGCCCGACCAGCTCGGCGAAACGCTTCGGGCGCCACTTGCGGGCGAGGACGAGATACGACATCGGATCCTTTGCGATAAGGCGTTCTGACGGGCCGGACGCGGTGCGCACGACGCCGTCCGGGCGCTCGCGGCGGAAGCCGGGAGCGAAGCGTGAACGAACCGCCACATTGTGCCACGCCCCACCCCCGCGCCCGAGCCTCCCAGCCCCTCCCGCGCCGGCCCCCGCAGCTTCAGCTTGTTACCGGGCCCCGCCGCGGCTAGAATTCCCGGCTCTGCACGGCCCGCGACAGCGCCCGCACAGATCCCGGAGAGGTGTCCGAGTGGTTGAAGGAGCACGCCTGGAAAGTGTGTAAGCGTCTAAACCGCGCTTCGGGGGTTCGAATCCCCCTCTCTCCGCCAGATATACGAACAGCCCCTGACGATGTCAGGGGCTGTTTTGTTTTGCGGCCCGGCAATGCCCAGCATCGGCCGGCGGGAGCGCCGGCCGGTGCCGGCTCGGCGAGGCCCGCGCGACCGTGCTCGAGCGCGCCACGACCTGGAGCTTGCCTTCGGACTTCGTGCGAGCAACAACTCCATACCCCAGTTCCATGCGCTCGGCGTCATGCGCTCGATGTATCGAGACCCGACGTGGACCTTAGGCTTGGACCGGTAAGACTCGGCGCCATCCGCACCGGCACGCGGCAGGAGCACTCTCGATGAGCGATAAAGGCAAAATCGAAATGTCGACCTGTCGCCTCCCCGTAAACTCACTCCAACCCTAACCAGAGGTCTCCAGGCAAACTAGCCCCAAGGAGACCCAGATGCGCAAGAGCAAATTCACCGAGAGCCAAATCGTCACGACGCTGAAGCAA
>NZ_JBQJIN010000041.1:0-39292 GCF_052078695.1 Lysobacter sp. CA196
GGCGGTACGAGCTGTCGCTTGGGCCACGAACAGCTCGACCAGCCTAAGTTGGTCTTTTTTTCTTATCCGACAACGACTTATCGCCATTTCGCATCCTAGATCGAATCCTTATCTAGGACAGCCCCTTGTTTTTTTGTTTTTGCCGTTGCCGTTGCCGTGATTTTGATCCGCTTTGCGGCTTTACCGCTTTACCGCTTTGCCGCTTTGCCGGTCAACAGCAGACCCGTAGGGCGGCCCGCAGGGATGCGGGCCGTGCGCAAGCAGGCCATGGATGGCCTGTCTGGAGCATCCCCGCGTATGCATCGCTCGCGCGGGCTTGTGCCCTTGCAAGGAGAGCCCTTTTCTTTGGTTACCTTTCTTTTGGGCTTAGCAAAAGAAAGTAACCCGGCCGCGTCAGCGGACGGAAGCTTTGCTCTAGCTTGATCGAAACGCCGGAGGCCGACAGGGCGTGGTCGCGACTCGCGTCGCTCCTACCCTAGAAGCGGCGACCACGGCGCCTCAGCCTCGCGACGCTTCCGGCTGGAGCCAGGGTAGGAGCGGCGCAAGCCGCGACCGCGCCGCGTCGGTCTCGCGGCGTATCATCCAAGCAAGATCAGGATCTAGATCAAACGCCAAAAGCTTCCGCCACTAAAGCGGCGGGTTACTTTCTTTTGTCTAAAGCAACAAAAGAAAGGTAACCAAAGAAAAAGGGGCTGTCCTAGATAAGCGTTATAGACCGACCCAAGCTTGAAGGGTAGAGAGCTGTTCTCTTGGCGTTCCGTAGTTGAATCGGAACTCGCATTCCTTCAGGAACAAGAAGAAATTCTTACGCGGTATGCCGTTGTACTTGCGCAGTACACGCTTGGACTGGTTCCAGAAATTCTCGATTCCGTTGATGTGGTTGCCCCGTCGACCCACGAAGGTCTTGGTGTGATTCACTCGGTGATGCTTGAAGCCCGACACATCTAGGATGTTGTAGCTGGCCAAGTTGTCGGTATACACCACAGAATCTGCTTTTACCCTTGTTTTCAAGGCTGTCAGCAGTGTCTTGCTGCTGGCATCAGCCACCGGTAATGCATACACCCGGCCGCCGCGCTTCAAGATGCCGAACACGCATACCTTGCCAGCCGCACCACGCCCTCGCTTGCCTTTGCGTACGCCGCCAAAGTAGCTCTCATCGCATTCGAATACGGCCAGCTCGGGTTCGATCTCGGCCATTCTTGTGGCCAAGCATTGACGCAGCTTGTGGTAGTACAGCGCAGCGGAATTGCGATGGATTCCGATCAGATCGGCAGCGGTTCGGGCGGTGACTTGGGCAACGAACAGCTCCAGCAACTTGTTCTGCTGAATTTTGCTTATCCGACAACGAGTTATGGCCATTTCCCATCCTAGATGAAGTGCTTATCTAGGACAGCCCCAAGAAAAATGCTTTGTTTTGAATCACAAGCCCGCGCGAGCGATGCCGACGCAGGGCTTTTTCATACGGGACATCCTTGTCCCGATGAAAAACGGCCCGCATCCATGCGGGCCGCCCTTCGGGCCTACTATTGCCTTCGCAAGTGCGAATCGACGCACAGCAACAGCAACGGCTGATGCAACAACAGCAACAGCCACATACTATCTATGACCAATTTATCGAGGTCGCCATGCTGATCCACGGAACTTGTCACTGCGGCAATATCGTTTTCGATCTCGACTGGCGGCCGGAGCCAAGCGAGATCCCGGCGCGTGCCTGCACTTGCTCGTTCTGCACGAAGCATGGGGGCGTGTGGACTTCGTGTCCGACGGGGTCGCTGCGGGTGCGGCTCAACGAGCCCGCGTTGGTGTCGCGCTACGACTTCGGTACCCAGACCGCCGATTTCCATGTCTGCATGCGATGCGGGGTGGTGCCGGTGGTCACCAGCCGCATCGGCGGGGTCCTGTATGCGGTGGTCAACGTCAACACCTTCGAGGGTGTCGACGAGGCCTTGTTGCGGCGGTCGCCGTCGGCGCTCGACGACGAGACCCATGCGGTGCGTCTGGCCCGACGCCAGCGCAACTGGATCGCCGAGGTCGAGTTCGTCGAACGCGGCGATTGAAACGGGGTTGCGGTGCGGGCGTCGTCAGGGGTGACCGGCGTTTTTGCAGTCGGCCGTCATCGCCTGGTCCTCTGCGCTGACGCACAGCTTGAATCCCGGTTCCAGGCCGATCACTTCCTTGTCGGTGCCGGCGATCATCGCGAAGCGTTCGAAGGCTTGCCCGGTGCAGGGCTTGGCATCGGCGGCCGGCTGCTTGGCCGCGCCCGTACTCGCCACCGCGGCGCAGTCGTGGTGGAACAGGGTGTAGTGGCATTGCCCGCTCTGGCTGGCCAGGCATTCGAACTTGGCGATGCGGTCGGTGACGCGCACCTCGCTGTCGATGATGTCGACGCCGTTGGCGCTGGCGCGGTGGACGATGGTGGTCGCACCCATATCGCAACCGAGCAAGGCGAACAGGTAGTACAGCAAAGCCGTGAAGTTGCGCATAGGTCACCTGGATCGTGGGTTGCCGCGTTACATCGTGCGGAACAGGGTCATGAAGGGCTGGCTGACGGTCAGGGTTTCCGGGCGATTGCGCAGGCGCACGCTGCCCTTGCCGCTGTCGTCGCGGACGATCGAGGCGATGGCCTTGAGGTTGACGATGGTCGAGCGGTGGATCTGCTTGAACATCGTCGCGTCGAGCACGTCGAGCAGTTCGCGGATCGGCTTGCGCAGCAGCGCTTCGCCCTCGGCGGTGACGACCGTGGTGTATTTGTTGTCGGCGCGGAAATAGGCGATGTCGTCGACCAGGATCAGGCGCGTCTCGCGGCCGGTGCTCGCGGTGATCCAGGTCAGCGGCGGCGCGCCGCGCTTGGGCTCGCGGCTCGCGAGTTGCTGGGCGAGCTCGGACAGCGCATCGGCACCGGTCTGGGTGGCGGCGCTGCGTTGCTGCAGGCGCTGCACGGTGACGGCGAGGCGTTCGGGCGTGACCGGCTTGAGCAGGTAGTCGATCGCGCCCTGCTCGAAGGCGTCGATCGCGTACTGGTCGTAAGCGGTGACGAACACGATCTGGGTCTGCGGGCTGACCTCGGCCGCGGCGGTGGCGACATCGATGCCGGTCAGGCCGGGCATGCGGATGTCGAGGAAGGCGATGTCGGGGCGGTGCTCGGCCAGGGCCTCGAGCGCTTCGGCGCCGTCTTCGCATTCGGCGACGATCTGCAACTGCGGCCAGGCGCTGCGCAGGGAATCGATCAGCGCCTGGCGCAGCAGGGCCTCGTCTTCGGCGACCAGGGCGGTGGAAGGGGGGAGCTTAGACATAAGAGGATTCCTCGCGCGCGACCAGCGGCACGCTGATCGTCGCGGCGACGCCGTTGGGGAAATTGGCGACGACCGCGAGTTGGGCGTCGCCTGCGTACACCAGTTGCAGGCGTTCGCGCACGTTGCGCAGGCCGATGCCGGTGCCGGCGTTGGTGGAGTTGAAGCCTTCGCCGTCGTCGGCGACGGTGATGGCGACGCGGTGATCGTTGCGGCGCGCGAGAATCCACACGGTGCCGCCGCCGGGCTTGGGCTCCAGGCCGTGCTTGATCGCATTTTCGACCAGGGTCTGCAGCATCATCGGCGGCAGCGGAATCGTGCGCAGTTCTTCGGGCACATCGATTTGCAGCGCCAGTCGCGCACCCATGCGCAGTTTCAGGATTTCCAGATAGGCGAGGGAGCGGTCGAGTTCGTCGCCGAGGGTGGACTGCGCGTCCTCGGTGCGCGGCAGCGAGCGGCGCAGGAAGTCGATCAGGTGGCCGAGCATGATGTCCGCGCGAGGCGGGTCGTTGCGGGTCAGGTACTGGGCGCTGGCGAGCGTGTTGTAAAGGAAGTGCGGCTCGACCTGGGCGTGCAGCAGGCTCAGCTTGGCCACGGCGAGTTCTTTCTCGGTGACCGTGCGGGTGGTGCTGACGCGTTCGGTGCGGCGACGTTCGGCGATGCGGCGGCTGATCGCGCGCACGATCGCCTCGGCGTTCTCCAGGTTGGTGCCGCCGTCGACCCGGAACCAGTCGCTCCAGGCCCCGGTCTCGGGTTCGCAGATCAGGGTGATGCTGCCGCTGTCCTCGCCGGGCGTGACCGTGGCGAGGATCTGGTTGCGGGTCCAGCGGCTGTGATTGCGCACCACGCCCTGGCGGTCGGTGCGGCTGCGTCCGTACAGGTTGGGGCGCTGCACCTTGGCGCTGACCTGCAGGCTGTCGCGGGCGCTCTCGATCTCCTCGACGCGCGGCAGTTCGCGGATCGCCGCATCGAGCAGATCGAATACCTCGCCGGCCTCGAACGGCACCTCGATCTGGCGGCGGTGGCGGTTGGCGAGGGTGCCGCGATCGACATGCCCGGCGATCAGCCGCACCCGGCGCAGATGCGAGAAGGCATTGGTGACGACGTAGGCCACGACCAGCATGCCGATGATGAACAGCGGCGAGGTGTCCTGGTGTTCCAGCCCCGGTGTGGCCGAGGACAGCATCGCCATCAGCAGGAACACGCCGAACCACGCGGCCGCCAGGCGGAGAATGAAGAAGAAGCTCCTGATCACGACGGTGTCCGAAAGGTCCCTGGGTGCGACGCAGCATAGTCGTCTGCCGGCCGGGCGGAAGTGGGGGCGCGACGAAGCCGGGGGAGTCGGCGACGAAACCGGGTCGGGGCGGAACGAAGCGTCGGCCGGGTGCGTCGACGCCGGGCGCTCCGACCGATGCGCCGCGTGCGAGCTGCGTGCGAGCCGGGGGCGATGCGGATGAGCCTCTTTGTCGCCTCTGGCGACCCTGTCGCTTATGACGCCTCTACGTATGGCGGTTCTAGGGAATGCAAAGCTGAAAGAGGTAGGTGAGGGGGTACCTTGCCGTGCCCTCATCCGGCCTTCGGCCACCTTCTCCCGCTCGCGGCGACCGTAAGGAGTGCGAAGCTGAGAGGGGGAGGAGGGCAATGAGTCAGGCAGCGAAAGATCGCCGACGTGCCTCTCGGCCCTGACCGCCGAGCGATGGGCGGCAATGTGCCTCCGCCACGGCCGCAACGTGACCAGCATTGAATCGGCGCTCCAGGCGAAAAACCTGCTTGGCAAAGCCTCGGCGTTCCGATAGCGTGACGTCCGCCAAGGACGGTTGGGGGCCGCCTTCATGTTTTCGATGTCTACCGTGTTGATCGCCGCGCTGGCGATGAATCAGTCGCAGCCGTTGCCGGCGGCTTCCGAAACGCCGAGTGCGCTGTCCGCACCCGCACCCGCAGCGATGCCGGTGTCCGAACCGGTTCCAGCATCCATTTCCGCATCCGCTCCGGCGCCGGTGTTGCCGTCGGCAGCCACCGGTAGCACCGATGCCCGCCGCCTGCTCGCCGGTACCGACGTGCTGCTCGAAACCCTGCAGCCTCTGAGCTCGGCCATGCTGAAACGCGGCGACAAGTTCGGGCTGCGCCTGGCGCAAGCGCTGAGCGTCGACGGTGCACTCGTACTGCCCGCCGGCACCACCGGCGTCGGCGAGGTGATCCATGCCGAGCGCTCGCGCAGCGGCGGCAAGCCGGGCGAGTTGTTGCTCGCCGCGCGCTATCTCGAAGCCGATGGCCGGCAGATTCCCTTGCGCAGTTTCCGCATCGGCGCCGCCGGCGTCGACAAGTCGGGCCAGGTCATCGGCTTGTCGATCGCGGTCGGGGTGTTCGCGATGTTCATGCGCGGCGGCGAGATCCAGATCCCCCCCTATACCCAGGCCCAGGCGCGCACCGCGCAGGACGTCGACCTGAGTTCTTCTGCCGCGGCGCCGGTCCAGGCCCCCGCACCGGTTGCCACCACCGAATCACCCGTCACCACCCAAACTGGGGAAGCTGTCCAATGAAGTCGATGTCGTCGCGTGTGCTGTTGATTGCTCTGTTGCTGCCGGTGTCGGCCTTCGCCGCCGGCGGTTCGTTGGCTTGGAACGGCAAGGCGCCTTCCGATCCGGCCAAGCAGGTCCCGAATGCCGAGGCGGGCGTTTCGGCGGAGGCCAAGCACGAGGCCGACACCGCACCCGCGGTCGAAGCCAGCGGCGCGGCGACAACTGCACCGGCGGCCGCGACTGCGACGGCGTCGGCCAGTGCGAAGCCGGCTGCGGCCAGCAACGGCCTGATCGCCGCGCCGCCGGCCGGCAAGGGCCAGATCGTGTTCTTCCGTCCGGCCAAGTTCGTTGGCGGCGCGGTGGGCTACAAGGTGCGCGAAGGCGCGGTCGAGCTGGGCAAGCTGCGCAGCGGCAAGTACTTCGTGGTCGCGGTCGAGCCGGGCGCGCACGAGTACACCGTGCACTCGGAAGCCAAGGACATCCTCAACATGGAAGTCGAGGCCGGCGAAACTTATTACGTGAAGGGCACGATCACGATCGGCATCCTGGCCGGGCGTCCGAACCTGTCGCCGTCGACGGTCGCGGAATTCGACGAAATCGCCGGCAAGCTCAAGCTCGCCAAGTAAGCGCAAGGCGCGGCGAACGCATCGCGTCGCCGCAGCCGCATAAAAAAGGCCCCGCATTCGCGGGGCCTTTTCTTATCGTTTCAATGCAACCCGGCCGGTATTCAAGCCTCGACTTCTTCCTTGTAGGCGTCGATCGGGATGCAGGCGCACATGACGTTCTTGTCGCCGTAGACGTTGTCGACGCGCGACACCGGCGGCCAGTACTTCTGCAGGCGCAGGGTCGGCAGCGGGAACGCGGCCAGCTCGCGCGGGTAGGCACGGGTCCACTCGCTCGCGGTGACCTGCGAGGCGGTGTGCGGGGCGTGCTTGAGCGGGTTGTCCTCGCGGTCCAGGCGGCCGTCCTCGACCGCGCGGATTTCGTCGCGGATCTGGATCATCGCGTCGATGAAGCGGTCGAGCTCGTGCTGCGATTCGCTCTCGGTCGGCTCGACCATCAGCGTGCCGGCGACCGGGAAGCTCAGGGTCGGAGCATGGAAGCCGAAGTCGATCAGGCGCTTGGCGACGTCCTCGGCGCTGATGCCGGTCGCGTCCTTGATCGGGCGCAGGTCGAGGATGCACTCGTGCGCGACCAGGCCGTTGCGGCCGGTGTACAGCGTTTCATAATGCGGGGCGAGGCGCTTGGCGATGTAGTTGGCGTTGAGCAGCGCCACTTGCGTGGCCTTGCGCAGGCCCGTGGTGCCCATCAGGGTGACGTACATCCACGAGATCGGCAGGATGCTTGCCGAGCCGAAGCTCGCCGCGCTGACCATGCCGACGATGCCTTCGCCGTCGACGGTCTTCGGCAGGAACGGTGCCAGGTGCGACTTGACCGCGCAGGGGCCGACGCCGGGGCCGCCGCCGCCGTGCGGGATGCAGAAGGTCTTGTGCAGGTTGAGATGGGAGACGTCCGAGCCCCACTTGCCGGGCTTGGCGACGCCGACCAGGGCGTTCATGTTGGCGCCGTCGGTATACACCTGGCCGCCGTGCTTGTGGATGATCTCGCAGATCTCGACCACTTCCTCCTCGAACACGCCGTGCGTGGACGGGTAGGTCATCATGATCGCGGCGAGGCGGTCGCTGTACTTCTCGGCGGCGCGGCGAATGTCGTCGACGTCGACATTGCCGTTGCTGTCGGTCTTGGTCACCACCACGGTCATGCCGCACATCTGCGCCGAGGCCGGGTTGGTGCCGTGCGCCGAATCGGGGATCAGGCAGATGTCGCGGTGGCCTTCGCCGCGCGAGCGGTGATAGGCGCGGATCGCCAGCAGGCCGGCGTATTCGCCCTGGGCGCCGGAGTTCGGCTGCAGGCTGACCGCGTCGTAGCCGGTGCACTCGACCAGCATCGCCTCGAGTTCGTCGATCAGTTGGGTGTAGCCGGTGGTCTGGTTGGCCGGGGCGAGCGGATGGATGTTGCCGAACTCGGGCCAGGTCACCGGGATCATCTCGGCGGTGGCGTTGAGCTTCATTGTGCACGAGCCCAGCGGGATCATGGTGCGATCCATCGCCAGGTCCTTGTCGGCCAGCGAACGCATGTAGCGCAGCAGCTCGTGTTCGCTGTGGTGGGTGTTGAACACCGGGTGCTGCAGGAACGAGGAGGTGCGCGCCAGCGCGGCCGGGATCGCGTCGACGGCTTCGCGGTCGAGCGCGTCGATGTCGAGCTGCACGCCGAACGCGCCGGCGAGAGCCACGAGTTCGTCGCGGGTCACGGTTTCGTCGAGGCTGATGCTGAGGCTGCCGGCATCGATCTCGCGCAGATTGATGTTGGCCGCGCGCGCCTTGGCGTGGATCGCGTTCGCGTCGATGCCGCTGACGTGCAGGGTGTCGAAGAAGCCGCTGCCGACGGCGATGCCGGCCTTGCCGAGCGCGGTAGCCAGGATCGCAGCCTGGCGGTGGACGCGGCGGGCGATGCGGGTCAGGCCGTCGGGGCCGTGGTAGACGGCGTACATGCTGGCCATCACCGCCAGCAGCACCTGCGCGGTGCAGATGTTGCTGGTCGCCTTCTCGCGGCGGATGTGCTGCTCGCGGGTCTGCAGGGTCAGGCGGTAAGCGGGTTTGCCGTCGGTGTCGACCGAGACGCCGATCAGACGGCCCGGCATCGAGCGCTTGTAAGCGTCGCGGCAGGCCATGAAGCCGGCGTGCGGGCCGCCGAAGCCGAACGGCACGCCGAAGCGCTGGGTGTTGCCGACGACGATGTCGGCGCCCCATTCGCCCGGTGCCTTGAGCAGGGTCAGCGCGAGCAGGTCGCTGGCGACGGCGACGATGCCGCCGCGTGCGTGCACGGCGTCGGCGACGCTCTGGTAATCCTTGACCGCGCCGAAGGTGTCCGGGTACTGCAGCAGCGCGCCGAACGCGTCGACCGTCGCCGCTTCGGCGTCGTCGCCGATGTGCAGTTCGATCGCCAGCGGTTCGGCGCGGGTGCGCAGCACTTCCAGGGTCTGCGGGTGGATGTTCCTGGAGACGAAGAAGGTCTCCGACTTGGACTTGGCCGAACGCTTGGCCAGGGTCATGGCTTCGGCGGCGGCGGTGCCTTCGTCGAGCAGCGAGGCGTTGGCGATTTCCATCCCGGTCAGGTCGGCGACCATGGTCTGGAAGTTGATCAGCGCTTCCATGCGGCCCTGCGAGATCTCTGCCTGGTACGGCGTGTAGGCCGTGTACCAGGCCGGGTTCTCGAGGATGTTGCGCAGGATGACGTTCGGGGTGTGGGTGCCGTAGTAGCCGCGGCCGATGAAGCTGCGGAACACCTGGTTCTTGGTGGCGATGGCGCGGATCTTGGCCAACGCCTCGACCTCGCTGATCGCGGCCGGCAGGGCCAGCGGCTGGGTCGACTTGATCGAACCGGGGACGATGGCGTCGGTCAGGGCTTCGAGCGAGTCGTAGCCGACCTGCTCCAACATGTGGCCGATCTCGGCGTCGTTGGGGCCGATGTGGCGCTCGATGAAGGCGTCGTGGTGCTCGAGATCGCGCAAGGAAGTTGCGCTGTTGGCGGCTGGGCTCATGGCAGGGGCGTCCGAAGGCAGCGTGCGGTGCCGCACGCGAGGCGCCCCTCTGTCCTTTTGCCTGAGAGTTTAAAAGCGTGCTGCGGTCAGGCAGCTAGGGGAGGGGATGGCCCGGGGGCCGCTCCTGTCCGCGCTCGCTTCGTGCCCCTTCGGCGCCGGTTCTGCCTCGCTGTCTCAGCGCACGCAGGCGGTCTCTCCAGAGTTTTGTACACGCGGCGGTATGGGGCCTGAGCGATTACGGGCGTTGCGCCTTCGGCAGCGGGCCTGGCTGAGGGGCCGGGCCGCTTCTCCCACCGGGTGTTTCAAGCCGCGATTATAGCCGCAGCGGCGGCTTCGGGGCGACGTTGCCGGGGCTGGCGGCAGCCGGCTTCATCCCCGGTTTCGACCCCACGACCCGGTTCAGGCTGGCCGATTCGCCGTAACATGGTCGCGGTCCCTTCCGGAGCTCCCTGCATGGACCGTCCCCCGTTCCAACTGCTGCAACTCGATCACGTGGTGCTGCGCGTGCGCGACACCGAGGCGATGATCGCTTTCTATTGCGATGTGCTGGGTTGCCGGCTGGAACGGCGCCAGGACGCGATCGGCCTGGTGCAGCTGCGCGCCGGCCTGTCCCTGATCGACCTGGTCGACGTCGACGGCAAGCTCGGCCGCCTCGGCGGCGCGCCGGCCGGCGCCGAGGCCCGCAACATGGACCACCTGTGCCTGCGCGCCGAGCCTTTCGACCGCGAGGCGATCGTCGCCCATCTGGAAGCGCACGGCGTGCGCATCGGCGACTTCGGCTCGCGTTACGGCGCCGAGGGCGAGGGGCCGTCGCAGTACCTGTTCGACCCCGAAGGCAATGTGGTCGAACTCAAGGGCCCGCCCGACGAGGTGCCGATCGACACCCACGCCTCCCACGCTCCCAGCTGAGGCCCCGAGCCGACGCTCTCCGATTGGCGCTCCTCGACAGGTGACCCCGATTAATACCTCCGCTCCCGATTCCGCGCCGGCCAGCAAGACCTTGTCGATCCGCCGGCTGGCCCTGCTGCTCGGCGGCCTGGCGATGTTCGGGCCGTTCTCGATCGACACGATCTTCCCGGCGTTCCCGGTCATGGGCGCCGAGCTCGGCGCCGACAAGCTGGCGATGCAGCAGACCATCAGCGTCTATCTGATCGCCTATGCGCTGATGAGCATCGTCCACGGGCCGTTGTCGGACACGATCGGGCGCCGGCGGGTGATCATCGGCGGGCTCAGCGTGTTCACCCTGGCCTCGGTCGGCTGCGCCTTGTCGACCGATCTGTCGACCTTGCTGTTCTTCCGCGCGGTACAGGGTCTTTCGGCGGGCGTTGGCCTGATCGTCGGCCGCGCGGTGATCCGCGACGTGCTGCACGGCGACGACGCCCAGCGCCTGATGAGTCAGGTGACGATGATCTTCGGCGTGGCGCCGGCGATCGCGCCGATCATCGGCGGTTGGATCCTCGGCTGGGCGCACTGGCCGGCGATCTTCTGGTTCCTGGTCGGCTTCTCGCTGTTGCTGCTGGGTTCGACGATCTTCCTGTTGCCCGAAACGCATCCGCCGCAGGCGCGCCTGCCGCTGAAGCCCAAGCGCTTGCTGCGCGATTATTTCGCGATCTTCCTCAACCCGCGTTTCCAGCGCCTGACCGCGACCGGGGCGTTCAACTTCGCCGCATTGTTTTTGTACATCGCCTCGGCGCCGGCGTTCGTGCTCGACATCCTCAAGCTCAACGAGCGCCAGTTCGGCTGGTTCTTCGTGCCGACCATCGGTGGCATGGTGCTCGGCTCGTTCGTGTCGGGCCGCTCGGCCGGCAAGATCAGCGGCGACCGCCTGGTGCGTTGGGGCTTCGTGTTTTCCTTCGTCGGCGTGGCGATGAACCTGGGTTACAACCTGTGGACCGACGCTCCGCAGATCCCGTGGGCGGTGCTGCCGATGTGCGTGTCGGCGTTCGGCATCGCCCTGGTGTTCCCGATCGTGACCCTGTCGATCCTCGACATGTACCCGCGCCAGCGCGGCTCGGCTTCGTCCTTGCAGGCCTTCTCCGGCCTGGTGGTCAACGCGGTCATGGCCGGCGTGCTGTCGCCGCTGATCAGCGCCAGCGCGGTGTCGCTGGCGGTCGCGGCCTCGGTGCTGACCGCGGTGGCCTGGCTGTTCTGGCAGTGGGAAGCGCGCGTGTCGAAGACCTCGTGCCCGAGCCAGGGCGACGAGGCCGCCGCGGTGGAGCCGCAAGAGTCGTTGTAAGCGATCGCAACGCCTTCGCTGCTTCCTCGTTATCCGCTCTTTGCGAGCTGTTCCCCCCTTTGAAAAAGGGGGGCAGGGGGGATTTGCTGTTGCTGTTGCCTTGTTGTTGATCGAGCCAGAGCAAGAGCCAAAGCAAATCCCCCCTAACCCCCCTTTTCCAAAGGGGGGGAACGGTAGGTGGGTTCGTTATCTGTGGCCGATACCGAAAGCCCCGGCATCGCCGCCGGTGCGGCCGGCGACTATGCCTTCGCTCAACTGATCATTCGACCCGAGCTCAGATCAACCCCGGATCGGTGATGCCGTGCGCGCCGGTTTCGATGCGGCCGGCGAGGCGGCGGTAGTACTCGGGGTCGTTGGCGTCGGTGAGCACGAAGTCGTACCACTGATGGCTTTCGTCGAGACGGATCGGGCGCTGGCGGGTGGTGCCCGGGCCCAAACGCTCCAGGCGCGCTTCGTACAGGCCGTATTGATCGGCGAGGCTCAGCCGCACCGGTTTGTGGGTGGTGTTGCGCAGGGCCAGGATCAGTTTGCGGCGACGCAGGCGCAGGTCCGGCACGGTGGTCGCCGAGGGGTTGGCGCCGTGCAGGGAGCCGCGGAACTCGCGGAAGAAGCCGTTCGGTGCGAACACCTGCAGGGCGTAGGCGCGGGCACCGTCGCTGTTGAGCGCCCATTCGCCGTGCAAGGACTTGCCGGGCTCGACGGTGTAGCGGCGCGGGATCGCGTTCGGGTCGAGCAAGTCGTAGACATGGAACACCGCGCTGGCGCGACCGGTGTTGCCGAAGTGCAGGCGCACGCGCCGTGCGCCGGCATCGATGCGTTCGCCGACCTGCAGGTCGTAAGGCAGGGCGCGCGAGGGCTTGATGCCGCGTTCCTGTTGCGCCGCGCTCGCGAGTGCGGGCGGTTTCGGCGCAGGCAGACGGCTCTGTTCGGCGACGATGCGGTCGGCATCGCGGGTGTCGGGCAGGTTCGGGATCGGTTCGCGGTTGGGGTCGACGAAATTGAAGGCGCTGGTGAGATCGCCGCAGACCGCGCGCCGCCACGGGCTGATGTTGGGCTCCATGACGCCGAAGCGGCGTTCCAGAAAACGGATCACCGAGGTGTGGTCGAACACCTGCGAGTTGATCCAGCCGCCGCGGCTCCACGGCGAGATCACATAGGTCGGCACGCGCGGGCCGAGGCCGTAGGGGCGGTCGTAATAGATCGCCGGGTCGCTGGAGGTGCCGTGCGAAGGGCCGGAACGCGCACGGTGATGCTCGCCGCGCAGGTCGACGGTGGAACCGCCGAGGTAGGCGCCCTGGCCGTCGAGCGAGGGCGGCGCCGGCGGCGGGATGTGGTCGAAGAAACCGTCGTTCTCGTCGAAGTTGACGATCAGCACCGTGCGCGCCCAGACCTCGGGGTCGGCGGTCAGGGCATCGAGCACGCGCGCGGTGTAGTCCGCGCCCCAGATCGGCGCCGACGGCCCCGGATGCTCGGAGTACTTCGCCGGCGCGACCAGCCACGACACCTGCGGCAGATGGCCGCTGCGGACGTCGGCGGCGAGGTCGTCGAGGGTCCAGGTCTTGAGCGCCTTCTCGGCCAGGGCCGAACCCGGCGCTGCGGCGCGGAATTGGCGGAAGCCTTCGAGCGGGTTGTCGGTGAAGTTGTCGTCCATGTCCTGGTACAGCTTCCAACTCACCCCGGCCTGCTCAAGGCGCTCGGGATACGTCGTCCACCAATAGCCTTCGTTGGCCGGGCCGTAGTCGTCGAAGGTGTTGACGATCGCCGGGCCGCCGCAGTCGGCGGCCGGATTGTTGGTGCCGGTCCAATGGAACAAGCGGTTCGGATTGGTGCCGGTCTGCTGCGAGCAATGGTAGGCGTCGCAGAGGGTGAAGGCGTTGGCGAGCGCGTACTGGAACGGGATGTCGGTTTGGCGGTAGTAACCGAGCGAGCGCTCGGTCTTGGCCGGCAGCCAGCGGTCCATCAGGCCGCTGTTCCAGGCGGCCTGCGAATCGGGCCAGGTGTGCGGGGTGCCGCCGATGCGCTGCGCGCTCGTGGTCGTGGTGTCGAGGTGATAGGGCTGGATCTCGCGGCCCTGCGCGGTCTGCTGGTGCCACACCGGCTTTCCGTTCGGCAGCGGAATCGGAAAGCGGTCGCCGAAGCCGCGCACGCCGCGCATCGCCCCGAAGTAGTGGTCGAAGGAACGGTTTTCCTGCATCAGGATCACCACGTGCTTGACGTCGTGGATCGTGCCGGTGACGCGCGCGGCCGGAATCGCGAGCGCCTTGCGGATGCTGGGCGGGAACAGGTTGAGGGCGAGTCCGGCGGCGGTGGCGCCGGCGGCGCTGCGCAGGAAGTCGCGGCGTTGATGGTCGGTCATGGGTAATCCGTGCAGTCGTTCGGGGGAATCGGTGGGCAGCCGATCTTCCAGCCTGCTCGTGCAACGTGGCATCGCGGTTACCGCGGCGGGGGCGGCGCGCCGACTTGTGCGCCAGCGCTCATTGCGCGGTGCTCAGACGGTGGTGCTCAGTCGGCGGTGCTCAGCGTCGCAGTTGCAGCAGCAGATGCACCGGCAGGCCCGCCGCGATCAATAGCGCGCCCCACGACAAGGCCTCGCCGCCGATGCCCCACAACGCGTACAGGCTGAAGGCGAGGGCGAAGCCGGCGACGATGCGGCTGCGGCCGCCCTGGCCGCGCAGCAGCCAGGCGGCGCTGCCGGCCACGTAGGGCAGCAAGGTCGCGGCGGTCGAGAGCAGGATCGAGAAGGTGAACACCTGCACCAGCGAGCGGCTGTAGTTCGACAGCACCAGGGCGCTGGCCAGGACGCTGCCGAAGACGATGCCGAGCCGGGGCGTGCCGCGCGCATCGACGCGAGCGAAGAACGCCGGAAACACGCGGTCGCGCGCCGCCGCCAGCGGCAATTGCCCGGACAGCAGGGTCCAGCCGTTGAGCGCGCCGAAGCAGGACACCGCCGAGACCGCCGCCAACGCGAGGCCGGCGGCCGGGCCCCAGAGCGAAGCCGCGGCATCGGCCATCGGCGATGGCGATTGGCGCAGCGTTTCGGCCGGCACCAGGCCGAGCACCACGGTGCAGGCGAGGATGGTGGCGATGCCGGCGAGCAAGGTGCCGATCACCGTCGCACGCGGCACGTTGCGTTCGGGGTTGGCGATGGCGCCGGCCGGCACGGTCGCCGCTTCCAGGCCGAGCAGTGCCCACAAGGTCAGCGCCGCGGTCGCGTTGGCCACCTGCGACAGCGAACCGCCGCCGGGATTGAACGGGCGAAACGCGGTGGCGGGATCGAGCCACCACAGCGCGACCGCGCCGAACAGCAACAGCGGCAACAATTTCAGCGCGGTGGTGACGAGCTGCATGCGGCCGGCTTCGCGCACCCCGGCCAGGTTCACGCCGGCGCAGATCCAGAGCGCCGCCAGGGCGCAGGCCGCGGCGCGCGCAGGTGTCGCGGTCAACTGCGGCGCGAGCGCGCCGAGGCTGCCGGCGAAGGCCACGGCGATGGCGGCGTTGGCGCACCAGATCGAGATCCAGTAACTCCAGGCGACCACGAAGCCGACGCTGTCGCCGAAGGCGCGATGCGCATAGGTGTAGGGCCCGCCGCTGTGCGGCCAGCGCATCGCCATGCGCGCGAAGGTGAAAGCGAGCAGCAAGGCGCCGCACAGGGTGATCGCCCAACCGATCAGGCTGGCGCCGCCATAAGGCGCCAGCGCCGCCGGCAACAGGAATACGCCGCTGCCGATCATGCTGCCGACCACCAGCGCCGTCGCGGTCCATAGGCCCAGCGGGCGTGCGCTCGCGGGCGTGGTGCGCAAGCGACTAGCGCTCCACCAAGGCGGCGGGAATCGCGGCCGGGCCGGCGTCGCGATAGGCGTCGCGCAACAGCTCCTGGAAGTGATGCACGGCGTTTTCGCGCAAGGGGTTCAAGCGTCCGGCCACGTACGAGGCCGAAGCCAGCCCGCGTTGCACATCGGCGCAGATGGTCAGGTCTTCCAATTGCACTTCGTCGCTGAACTCCAGGTCGGCCTCGCGGCGCGTGCGCGCTTCGAGCGAGTCGTCGGGGGTGTAGTAGAAATCGAACTCGACCCGGCAACGGTCGACGCCGATCGGCACCACCCGGTTGGTCTGCAGCCGCCCCGGCAGGATGTTGAGCATGGTGTTCGGCCACAGCCAGTAGTACAGCGCGTCGCCGCTGCCGTACAGGCCGTCGCCGCTTTCCAGCGGGCTCCATTGGTAGGAATACCAGCGCGCGGTTTCGGTGATGTAGCTGCGGTAATCCAGCAGGCGATTGAGGCTGGGATGGATGTGCGGAACGTGGTAACCCTCGAGGTAGTTGTCGACGTAGACCTTCCAGTTGCAGGCGACGTCGTAACCGACCCGGTGATGGTGGCGGTAGTGTTCGAGCCCGCGCTCGGCGCCGATGCGCGCATCGATGCCGGCGACGGCCTCGTCGAAGTCGAGGCGGGGGTTCGAGGCCGCGAACACCAGCCCTTGCCAGACCCGCACCTGCAACTGCGGCAGGCGGATCTGCGCCGGATCGAAGTCGGGCGCCTGCGCCATCTCCGGCGCCGAGCGCAGCACGCCGTCGAGGCCATAGGTCCAGCCGTGATAGCGGCAACGCAGCGAACGCGCGGCGAGGCCGTCGCAACTCGCGATCGGCCCGGCGCGGTGCCGGCAGACGTTGTGGAAGACGCGGATCTCGCCGTCGGCGCCGCGCACCGCGATCACCGGCAGCCCGGCGAAGTCGGCGACGACGTGGTCGCCGGCGTCGCGCAACTGGCAGACATGGGCGATCAATTGCCAGGCCGGGTCGAAGATGGTGGCGCGGTCGCGCGCGGCCATGGCCGGTTCGACGTAGTAGCGTGCGGGCAGGGCGGTGGCGTGGCTGAGCGCCTGCGGGGCGAGATCGGCAGCGGCGGCGACGTTGGCGGCGGGCTCGGTCATGGCCCGAGTATCGCGCCGCAGCGGGGCCGCGCCTAGGTCCCACAGGCAGGGCCGGTCATCGCTGCCGTATCCGCAGCGCAGGGCCGGTTCGCCGGCATTTTTCGGGCCGATGCGGCGCGGCGCGACCGGGGCGCGACCGGGGCCCGCGCCGACCACCCCGGCTCGTGGCTATACTCGGCCCCTATCTCCATGCAGCAAAGGAATGCCATGAATCAGCCCGTCATCCCCGATGTAGCCCTGGTCGACAACACCGAGCAGCGCACCCCGCTGGTGTTGGTGCTCGACTGCTCCGGCAGCATGCTCGGCGAGCCGGTGCGGCAATTGAACGAAGGCCTGAAGCTGCTGGAACAAGAGCTCAAGTCCGACGTGATCGCGGCCAAGCGCGTGCGCGTGCTGGTGGTGCGCTACGGCGGTTTCGACACCGCCGAGGTGGTCGGCGACTGGTGCGATGCGATGGATTTCACCGCGCCGACCCTGGAAGCCGAAGGCACCACGCCGACCGGCCGCGCCATCGAACTGGCCCTGGCCGAAGTCGAGAACGAAAAGCAGCGCTTCAAGCAGGCCGGCATCGCCTACACCCGGCCGTGGCTGTTCCTGATGTCGGACGGTTCGCCGACCGATGCCTGGGAAACCGCGGCCAAGCATGCGCGCGACGCCGAGCAGGCGAACAAGGTCGCGATCTTTCCGATCGCGGTCGGCGAAGGTTCGCAGGACAAGGTCATGGCCCAGTTCAGCAGCAAGGGCGCGGCCGGCGTGAAGCGGCTGCAGGGCCTGCAGTTCCGCGAATTGTTCCTGTGGCTCAGCGCGAGCATGCAGGTGGTGTCGCAGTCGCGGCCGGGCGGTCAGGCGCAGTTGCCCTCGACCGACACCTGGTCGTCGGTGCCGACCTGAGCGGCGGGTCCCGGGCCATGGGTTGGCGGATCTATGCGGCATCGGCCACCGGAAAATCGCATCTCGACAAAGGCATTCCCTGCCAGGACGCGTTCGCTTTCCATGCCGACGGCGACGTCCTGGTGGCGGTGGTCTGCGACGGCGCCGGTTCGGCGGCGTCGAGCGATGTCGGTTCGCGCCGGACCGCCGACACGGTGGTGCGCAGCCTGGCCGCGGCCTGGGCGCAACAGGGCGATGCGTCGGCGGCAAGCGAGCGGACGGTGTTCGACATGGCGGCTGCGGCGGTGCTCGACGCGCGCGCGGCGTTGAGCGCCGTGGCCGGCGCAGCGCAGGCGGAGTTGTCGAGCTATGCCGCGACCCTGGTCGGTTTCGTCGGCGATGCGGATCGCGGCTGGTTCTTCCATATCGGCGACGGCCTCGGCGTGGCCGAAGCGGGCGATGCGCAGGCGCATGCCGCGCGCGTGTCGGCGCCGGAGAACGGCGAGTACGCCAACGAAACCTATTTCGTCACCGGCGAGGCCTGGCGCGAGCATCTGCGCGTGCTGGCGGTGCCGTATCCGGTCTCGCGCTTGAGCCTGATGTCCGACGGCGCGATGCCGTTCGCGATGGAAAAGGGCAATGCCGCGTTGTACCGGCCTTTCATCGATCCGGTCGCGGGCTATCTGGCCTCGGTCGACGAAGACGCCGGCAGCCGCGCCTTGTTCGGTACCCTCGACGACCCGCGCACGCACGGCATCACCTCCGACGACAAGACCCTGTTGATCGCCTTGCGGGCCTGATGCGGGCGCCATGACTCTGCATAGCGGCAGCAGCATCCGGATCGGGCCTCGGCGCTCGAAGCTGGGCGCGCTGATCAAGAGCGGGGGCGCGGGCAGCGTGTATCTGTTGCCCGACGACGCCCACAGCGTCGCCAAGATCTATCACGAGCGCGTCGACCCGCCGAGCTATACCGACCGCATCGAGGCGATGCTGGAGCTGCGTCCGCACCTGCCGGACCAGGTCGAAGGCGGCAAGCGCTACGTCCAGATCGCCTGGCCGCATGCGGTGGTGCGCGACGAACGCGGCCGCTTCGCCGGCTTCACCATGCCGGCGCTCGACGTGAAGTCGACCTCCGAACTCGAACAAGTGCTGCAGGAACGACAAGCGCGCGCGGCCGGGCTGCCGGTCGGGCTCGGCGCGAAAGTCACCCTCGCCGCCAACCTCAGCGCGGTGCTCGCCGCGCTGCACGCACAGCATCACTACGTGGTCGACCTGAAGCCGGTCAACCTGCGTTTCTATCGCGCATCGCTGTACATCGCCTTGCTCGACTGCGACGGTTTCAGCATTCAGGGCCAGGGCAAGCGCTTTTCCGCGCCGCAAGTCACCCCGGATTATCTCGCCCCGGAATTCCAGGTACGCAAGCTCGGCCCGGCCGGCGAGGAAACCCAGGATCGCTTCGCCCTGGCCGTGGTCGTGTTCCAGTTGTTGAACTTCGGTATCCATCCCTACAGCGGCCGGCCGGCCTCCGATCGCGTGCCCACCGATATTCCGGCGCGCATCCGCGAGCGTTATTACGCCTACGGCCTGCGCGCCCACCGGATGATGACGCCCAGCCCGGTCAGCGCGCATGCGGCGATTCCGCCGGAGCTGCGCCAGTTGTTCGACCGCGCTTTCGGCAAAGACGGCGAGGAGCGGCCGAGCGCGTCCGAATGGAGCCGCGCGCTGCGCAGTTATGCGCAACCCTCGAGCGGGCGCCTGGTCGTGTGCGCGCGCAATCGCGAGCATCAGCACTATGCCAGCCAGTCGTGTGCGTCCTGCGTGCGCGCCGATTTGATCGCCAAAACCGCGCGCGACGCCAAGCCGCGGCCGAAACCGAATCCGCGGCCCGAACCGATGCACGGTCGCCGTGGCCCGGTGTCGGCGGTGACGGCGGCGCAGATGGCGCAGATGCAGGCGCAACTCACCCGCATGCAGGCGCAGACCACGCAAGCGGTGGCGCAGGCGCAACGGCCCGGGTGGAGACGCGGAACCGGCGCGCCGGCCGCTAGCAGCCTTTGGTCGTCGCGAATCGGCATGGCGGTGCGTGTCGGCATGGCGGTGGCGCTGCCCTGGTCGTTCGCCCGGATCGCTCAGTTCGTGCAGGGTTTGTACGCGCAGTTGCTGCCGAGGTCGGGCGCGGCGGCGCTCGACGGTTGGATGAACGCGATCCTGATGACCCTGCTCGGCGTCGGTTTCCTGGCCGCCTGCGGCATGTTCATGCTGGTCCTGCCTAGGATGCTCAAGAACCGATGAGCCGGCCGAAGCCCCTGCAGCGCTTCCGTTATACCCGCATGGCCTGGGGCAAGCTCGCTGTGCTGCTGTTCTTCACCTTGATCCTGCTGGCGCCGTTCACCGGCTGGTTGATGTCCCTGCCGTTGTGGGCGATGGACGTGGCCGGGCATTGGGTATCCTCGCCGCTGCACAGCCGCGACGAGCGCTGGTTCAACCTCGCCCTGCTGATGGCGGCGGTGCCCAGTCTGATCGCGCTGCTGATGCGCTCGATCGAGCATGACGACCGCGAACTGCGCATCGGCGTGGTGGTGGCGGCTTTTGCGGTGGCCGCGATCCTGTTCGCGCCGGCGCGCAACGCGCAGCGGTTGCCCGACGATACGATCGTCGGCGTGCCCGAGGTAGTGCCCGAGTCGGGGGAAGAGCGCGCGGCGATGGCCGATGCGCTGGCGTCGCCGGCGCGCCCGGCGGCGGTGCCGCCGCAGCGGTCCGCACACGAACGCGAGGCCGAGATCGATGCGCTGATCCGTGGCGCGGCGAGCAGCGCCGTGCACGGCGATCCCTTTTATCGCCAGCAGCTCGCGATGATCGCGGTGCAGGCGCAGGGATCGAACGCGCAGCGCGATGGCGGCCGCTACGACGGCGCGATGCAGCTGTATCGCGAAGCCTCGGCGGAGTTGCGGCCGGGTGCTGGCGCGGAGCGCCTCGCGGCGATCGAGCAGTATTTGTCCGCGGCGTTGGCGGCCGATCCTTCGCGTGCATTGCCGCCGCGCGAGCTCGGCACCTGGCGGCTCGGCGCCTTCATGCACGGCCTGGGCCGGCATGGCGCCGGCGCCGAGCGGCCGCTCGACATCGTCGACGCCGAAAGCCTGCGCCGTTGGCACGATGCGGCGCGGACGAATTTCCTGCAGGCCTTGCGCATCAACCCGACCTTCGACGGCGCCTGGCGCGGTCTGGCCTGGACCTGGGTCTACGATCAGCCGGACCTCGCCTTGGGCGCGTTGATGATCGAAGCCGAGCAAGCCGGCCGTGCCGGCGCTGCGCGCGCGGTGCGCGAGCGCATCGACGCCGCCGGCGGCGCCGAGGCCGCGCCGCGTTTCCAGATCCTGCAGGCGCGCGCGCAGGAGGTGGCGATGGAACTGCATGGGTTGTCGATCCCGGCCGCGGTGCGGGTGATGGCGCGCCGGCCGCTGCCGCCGCTGCCGCCGGCAGTGGCGGCCATGCAGAAGATGGTCGGCACCGGCGTGGCTGTCGAGCCCGCGTCCGACGATCTGTCGACGATTCCGCGCTTGTCGGATGCCCTGGACGCAGTCGCCTTTCGCGGTGCGAAGCCCGCGCCGAGCGCGACCGCGCTATTGGCCGGCCCCTGGCGTCGCGGCGCCCTGGTCGTCGCCGACCCGTTCGACCTCAGCCGCTGGCGCGCGCGCGTCGGCGTCGCCGGACAAAAATCCTTCGATGCCCGCATCGCCGGTTGGCCGCGCTATCGCATCGCGCGCGGTTTCGATCTTCCGCGCGGGCTGGACCGCGCCGCGCCGGCGATCCTGGTATTGCCGGTGATGATCGAACATCCGCGCGGCGACCTCGGCAATCTCGTGTTGCTCGACGCTTCCAATGGCGCCTGCTCGGGCCGCTACTGCGGCTGGGTCTTGCGCGGCCCCTGAGGTTTCGCGTCGTCGCCGCAGCGACGACGCGCTCGCGGCCGCGCGACCGCGGGCCACGAAGCGATGCCGGGCGAACCCGCATCGCTTCGCTGCCGCTCAGGCGTTGGGCAACTCGGCGATGGTCACGCCGATGATCAGCGGCACCTCCGAGGTGGTGGTGCCGGTGAAACTCAACGTCGCCGGGTCGGCCTTCCAGCCGGCGCGCGCGCTGCCGCCTTCGGCTTCGAGGGTGAAGGGGCCGATGCGCAGGCCGGTGGCGAACTTGAAGATGTTGGCGAAGCGGCGGAAGGTCGAGGTGGTGGTGCGGATGCTGAAGCTGGGCTTGTAGCCGACCACCATGCCGCTCTTGACCAGGCCGAAGAAGCCTTTTTCGCCGAACACCGCCTGGCCGCGTTCGTCGCCGAACGGGCTGTAGCCGTGGACGAAGGGGCCGTCGATCATGCTGCGTGCGAACTCGCCGTCGTACCAGCCGCCCGGGGCGATGCCGACGTGGCCGATCGCCTGGAAATCCAGCGACAGTTCGAGTTGGTTGTCGAATTCGAATTCGTCGATGCGCTCCCAGCGGCCGTTGATGCGCACCTGCCAGAACAACTGGCGGATCTTGCCTTGGCGCCCGGCCCAACTGCGGCCGAAGTCGTACGGCGTTTCGCGGTTGCTGAAACCGACGGTGGCGCCGGCCGGGCCTGCGCCAGCCTGGACCTGCGCGACCCAGGCGCTGGCGTCGTGCTCGACCCGCCAGTCGGGGACCTTGGCCATCTTGATCAGGTTGAGGTCGGCCAGGCGCACCTGGAAGTCGTCGTTGCCGCAGCGGCGCTGGGCTGCGCCGAGTTCGTCGGCGTCGCACTGCGCGACCAGCGCCGAGTAATGCGCCTGCGCCTGGTTCATTGCGGTCTCGGCGGCGACGATGCGGGCCTGGTAGCCGCGACCGCCGCTGCGGCCCAACCACTCGGTGAAGCAGGGCTCGTTGTCGGCGACTTGGTTGGCGTAGGCCGAGGCGGCCGAGGTCGTGGCCAGGGTGTAGTGATTGGTGGCCACGACCAGTTCATCGTCGGCGTCGTGCAGATGCTGGCGCAGGCTCGGGTATTCGGTCGCGGCCGGGATCACGTTGAGAAACTGTTGATAGGCCTGGTGCACCGGGTCGCCGCTGGAGACATAGGCGCCGATCGCGCTCCACTGCGGCGCGGTCGAACAGAAGTCGTGCTGGGCGGCGCTGATGAAACCGGCCTGGGTCAGCGGCCAGTCCCAGCGCGTCGACGGATAGACCAGTTGGAAGTCGTCCGCGGAGACGTCGATCGAATCGGTCAGCGCCCGGTACAACAGCCCCCAGGGCTTGTCGTCGAAATCGTTGTTGGCGGCCAGGCCGGCATCGAGGCGGGCGAGTTCGAGCAGGCGCCGGTCCTGGGCGCCGTGGCGGAACTGCGAGAGCGGGCCGATGTCGTCCTGCGAGTCGAGCGTGTCGCCGCCGTCGCCGGAGAAGGTGTAGGGATAGTCGGACTCGGACATGGCCGGGCTCCTGCGAATCCGCCGGGGCGGTTCGTGCCGGACACCGTGCGCCGGCCGGCGCATCGGTCCCGGCGGCGGCACGTGGCGGTCCGGGTCGGCGCAGGTTCCTCGCCACGGCTTCGGCCTGCCTTACGGCAATCTTACGGTCGGTTTTTCCTCGTTCGATCAATGCCTTGGGGCGAGCTTTCCGGCCTGCGAAACGGCCGGCGGGCGGTGCCGAGAGGCCGGATCGGCGGCCATTCGGGTGGGGGATGGCCGCTTTGCGGCGGGGGCGACGTGGAGCGGCGAGGCCCGGCCGGCGCCGAGTGCGGCGGCTATCAGCCCGTCGTTCCCGTGAAGGCGGGCTCCGCTGTTCTTCGGCGATAGCCGAGTACCCCGGGTCTTGAGTCGGCCGCTGGACGACAGCGCCCGTATCGAAGCCGAGCGGGAGACGAACGACGTCGTCGAACCAGCGACACCGCAGCGGCCGTCGGGTGCCGGCCGCCATGGTGTCCAGGTCCCGGCGACCACCGGGCCGCAGCACAGGCGCAGTACGAGCGCAGTGCCGGCGACGGCCCTGCGCTCGGCCGCGGCCGGAGCGGCCGCGACCGGTCGCGTCGCAGCCGCTCGGCTCTGATAGGTCCGGCTCTGATCGGTCCGGCTCTGATTGGGTCGAATCTGATTGGGTCGAATCTGATTGGATCAGCGCTTGCGCTTGCTGCCCTGCGGGGTGATTTCCGGATCGTTGCCGACCTGCGGGTCGCAGGCGACCAGGTTGCCGCGCTTGTGGTCGCGCACCAGCACCGAGAAGAAGATCAGGGTCTGGGTGTCGTTGCGGTTCATCATGCTGGCGCTGCGTCCGTCGGCGGCGACCTTGACGTCGTAGATCTGGTCCTTGGCGTCGGAGTTCAGTACGCCCTCGATCTTGAGGTGCTTGGACACTTCCTTCTCGAGACGGTAGGTGATCTTGACCGGGCTCTGGTCCTTGCCGACCGTGACCACGTCCGGCGAGAAGCTGTAGAAGTACTTGCCTTGCCCGGCATTGCCGCCGAATACGACATGAGCGACGGTCAGCTCGATGTCCAGGGTGGCCGGCTTGGTCTTGCTCTTGTTGGCTTTCTGAGTCATTGCAGGATTTCCTGAGGGGTGGGTGCAGCGTAGAAGGCGATGAAGTCGGGATGGCGATAGCCGCGGCCGCGCAGCCATTCGATCTGATGCGCGACCTCGGCGCGGGCGCCGAGGTGAACCTGGGTGCGGACCCAACTGTCGAGCAGGACCCGGTCGCGCGACGCCGGCGCGCTCGCGGCGAGCAATCCGCGCACGCGCTGCCAGTCGGCCACGGCGCGTTCGCGTTGGCCGGCCGCGGCCAGGCGCTCGCCGCGCGAGACCAGGGCACGCGCCAGGGTCGACAGACTCGCGGCGTCGCTGGTACCCGAGTGCAGGGCTTCCAGATCGGCCACGGCCCGGTCGATCTGCGCCGGCCACGGTGTGGTTGCGGCAGCGCTCTCGACCTGGGCCAGGCGCAAGCGCACGACCGCATCGAGCCGCCGCCATTCGGGCAACGATTGCGCTTGGGCGAGCAGGGGCGCCAAGGTGGTCTGCGCCTCGCGCAACTGCTGCATCGCCTGGGGACGCACCTCGCGCAACGCGGCGACCCAGCCGGCATGGGCATAGGCGTGGGCGAGGTCGCGCCGCCAGGTGCGGTTGTCGGGTTGTTGTTCGACCAATAGCCGCAACAGCGACAGGGTTTCCTCGGCGTCGCGCGCGGCCTCGTCGAGACGGCCGCGGTCGAGCGACAGGATCGAGCTGCGCAGCAGCGCGGTCGCGAGCTTGCGTCGCCAGGCGTTGGCATCGGGCTCGTTGGCGACCAGTTCGCGCAGCATCCCGGTTTGCAGGGCATAGCCGGACGCGGCGGCATCCAGCTCGCCGCGCGACTCCTGCGCGGTGCTGAGCCAGGACAGGCTGTCGACCAGTTCGTAACGCAGCGACTTGTCGTCGGGCTTGCGCGCGAGCAGTTCGCGCTTGATCGCGACCGAACGCGCGAACAGCCCGGCGGCTTCGTCGGTGCGCTGGCGGCTGTTGGCGAGAGTGCCGAGATTGTTCAGCGCATACGACAGTTCAAGCTGCCAGCGCGGATCGGCCGGCGCGCGCGCGACCAGTCGCTCGGACGAGCGCAGATAGTCGAGCCAATGCGCATGCGCCGTGTCCATGCGTTTCTGGCGGAATTCGTAATAGCCCTGCCAGTAAGCGACGGTGCCGGATTCGGCCAGGGCCTCCAGCGAATCGGGCGTCTCGCGGCGCGCCCGCGCCACCGCTTCGGCGGCCCGCGCGAACGCCGCCTGCGCTTCCACGAAACGGGCCTGGTTCATCAGCACTTCGCCGACCGTACGCAGGGCGCGCGCATGGTTGACCAGTTCGCGCGGCTGCATGTCGGCTTCCGGCATGCGCTCCAGATAGGTCAGGGCCTGGCTGCCGACGCTGTCGAGCAGTTGCAGGTTGCCGATCGGGCGCAGTTGTTCGGCGAGGTCGCCGAGCATGAAGCCGACCAGTTGCTGGGCCTGGTCGCGGCGTTGTTCGGCCTCGCGTCGCGCCTGCAGCGCCTGCAGGCCCAGGCCGACCGAGACCAGGGTCAATGCGGCCAGCGCGCCGATCGCGCCGACCCGCAGCCACTGCTTGCGTCGTTGCTGGCGTTCGCTGGCGCGCAGGAATTCGAGGTCGGCCGCGGCCAGGTCGGCCGGCAGGCGGCGCGCGGCTTCGCGCGCTTCGGCCAGCGGCCGGCCTGGATTGAGCAGATGATCGGAGCGGCGGCCTTCGCCGGCCCAGCGCCGCGCCGCGCGTTGCAGGCGCTCGCGTGCCTGCAGCAATTGGCGATTGTCGCCGGCCCATTCGCGCGCGCGCGGCCATTGCCGCAACAGCGCTTCGTGGGCGACGCCGAAGCCGGGTTCGCCGCCGCTGAGTTCGCCGACGAACAGCCGCGCGCGCACGAAAGCCTCGGCCAGTTCGCGTGCCGCGGCGTCGTCGAGCGCCGACCACAGCACCCGCCGCGCGGTGATCGCGTCGCTGTCGGGGCGGATCACGATCAAGGCCGCGAGCACCCGTTCCAGACTGGCCTGTGCGGGCGCCGGCAAGGCGGCGAAGACCTGTTCGGCGCGATGCGCCAGGGCGCCCTCCAGCCCGCCGAGTTCGCGGTAGGTGCGCAGGCTCAGCACGCCGCCTTCGTCCTGGCGTTCGTACAAGGCCTGCAGCGTGTGTTGCAGCAGCGGCAACGAATCCGGGTGCTGGGCGGCGGCGTCGCGCAGCACGTCGTCGAGCCGGATCGAGCTTTCCGGGTCTTCCTCGAAGCTCAGGCCGGCCAGCGCGGCCGGGGCGCGGATGATCTGGCCGATCTCGCCCAGGCGCGGGGTCAGCAGGTCGATGTGGCCATCGCCGGCCTTGAGTTCGGCCAGGCCGGGCACCGCTTCGATCAGGCGCGGATAAAAATCGCTGCGGGTGATCGCGATCGCGGCGACGTGCCGGCAGCCGCACAGCGCCGCCATCGCCGCGCCGAAATCGCTGCGGTCGCGGGCGTCGATGGCGGGTTCGGCGACGACCGCCTCGCTGTGGTCGATCACCAGCAACAGATGGGCGCGTTCGGCGCGGTGCCCGGTCAGGCGCAGGAAGGCGTCTTCGATACGCGCGTGGAGCTGTTCCGGCGCGGCGCGCAATTGCTGCTCCAGCGCTTCGATTTCGGTTTCCAGGAACACCGGCCGGGCCAGCAGCGACCAGCCGCACAAGGCCTGCGCCAAGCGTGCGAGCAGGTCGCCGCCGCGGCAGGCGCCGAGGTCGAAATAGACGCTGCTGAGCGCGTGCAGACCGTCGAAGCCGCCGTCCTGCTGCAACAAGGGCATGACCCCGGCGCGCAGCAGCGAAGTCTTGCCGCAACCGCTGGCGCCGGAGACCAGGACGAAGCGGCGCTGGCTGTCGAGTTGTTCGCGCAAGGTCGCCAGCAACTCGGCGGTGGCGCGGCCGCGGCCGAAGAACACGCCGGCGTGGGCGTGGTCGAACGAACGCAGGCCCACGTAGGGGCTGCCCTCGGTCCACGCCGCCGCGCGCGGCAGGCCGCTGCGGTAGTCGTCGGGGAAGCTGACCCGCGCGGCCAGGCGATAGCCGCGCTTGCGGATGGTTTCGATGTAGTCGGGTTCGCGGCTGCGGTCGCCGAGCCGGCGTCGCAACTGGGCGATGGTCTTGTGGACCGGGTTGTCGCCATAGAAGGTGCCGCGCCAGATCTCGATCAGCAGTTGCTCGGCGCTGATGACTTCGCCGGCGCGCTCGGCCAGCGCCACCAGCACTTCCATCATGCGCGGCTCGAGCGCGGTGGTGACGCCATCGCGGACGATCGCCAGACGATCGGGCTGTACCAGCAGCGCGCCGATGCGGAACTGCGATACGGCGGCCAGGTTCTTGATCCGGTCGATGCGTTGATGCATCGCAGGGCACGCTCGTGAGATTGGGTCGGTCGATGTCCGGGGCCAGAAGCGCATGAAGGCTTCATGCGTGCCCCGTCATCCGTAACGACCGCTGCAGCGAGCCGGCGTAACAGGCGAAAGGCCGCCGCGTCGTCGCGCCCCATCGCGACGTCGGGCAGGGAGGTGAATCCTTGCGCAAGCCGACAAAGTGTCACACATCCGTGTACACCGGATCACTCATTTCGGTGACGCAGTGCCGGGTTCGCAGCATCGGAGGTCGAGCTGGCCGGGACCTAAGCGGTTTTACGTAACGTGCGCGCGCGTTCGGCGGCAGGGTGAGGGCAGACCGGTCGTCGCGACCGTTGCCGGTTGGGTTTTGCCGCGAGTGGAGAATAAAAAAAGCCGGCCGGGGGCCACCCCCCGCGGCCGGCAGACGCTTGCGGCCGAGGGGGATCAGCCGCAGCAATAGCAGACCAGCGGACGACCCGGGCCGCCGGGGCCGAGTTCGCCGCCGAATTCCGGGCATTCGCTGCGACACGCGAACGAATTGCACGATTCCGATTGGGCCGGTGCGGCGCCATTGCCGGCGATCACCTGGAAGGCGCCGAAGCCCATCGCCGCGGAGAACAACAGGGCGGCGAGGACGACACGGACACCACGATTGCGCTTGTTCATTACTGAGCTCCTGTCGATGTTCGCCGCGCCCTCTCCCAAGACCGCGGCGGATACGCCGGAGCCCGGCACGATGCCGGTCCGGCCGAGAGACGCGGCCAACGCTGCGTCGTGGGCGGATGCCAGGGCACCCGCGGCAGCGTCGAATCCCTCGACGCCGCATGGTTCATCGCGGCACCGCCGCAGAGGCGACCGCGGCCTGCACGGCGGCACGCGCCGGCGGCGCCGGCCGCACCGCATGCAGCAGTTCCTGCAGAGTCTGTTTGCTGTTGATCGCGCCGACGTGCTGGTAACGGACCCGCCCGTCGCGGCCGATCACCAGCAGCGACGGCACCTTGCGCGCGCGGAACAGCGCCGAGGTGCGGCGGTCGTCGTGGGCGATCAAGGGAAAGTCGAGTCCGTGCTCGCGGGCGTAGCGGCGGGTCTGTTCGGGCGAGGCGAAGGCCACGCCGATCAGCTCTGCGCCGCCGCCGGAGGCGTCGCGCAATTGCGAGGCCGCGAGTTTCAGCTGCGGCAGCGAGGCGCGGCAATGCGGGCAGGTGGTGGTGAAGAAGAACACCACCTGGCTGTCGCCGAGCGGCTGGCCGAGCTCGCGGCTGCGTCCGTCCAGCGACTGCAGGGCGACGCGCGGCACGTACATGCCGACATAGGGTTGGGTGACGCGATCGACCAGCCATTGCTGATCGTTGCGCAAGCGCCCGACTTGCGAGCCGAGCGCGACGACGAGCGCGGTGGCGACGAGCAGCGCGGCCCAGAGCACGCGCTGACCGGACCGCGAGGCCGATGTTTCGATGTCGGGTGGCGACGACATGTCACGACCCTAACAGCGAGTGTCAACGCCGAACTTGACGAGGCTCACAATGGCGATGCGCGTATGACGCAGCTGTTTCAAGAGCAGGAGCGGCGCAAGCCGCGACCTGCTTCGGGACGGGACGAGCCTGCCTGCAAGCGGTCGCCGCTCGCGCCGCTGCTACCCTGAGGATGCGAGCGTTCGGTCAGCTCGCGCACTCCTGCGCGCGCAGCGGCGCCAGCGGGCGCTGACGCAAGGCCTGGGCCACGGCGACGCCGAGCAGGGTCAGCACGCCGCCGATCCAGTGATAGGCCTGCAGCGGTTCGCCGAGGAAGGCCACCGCGAACACCGCGGTGAACACCGGGGTCAGATTCATCAGCACCGAGGTCTTGTCGGCGCCCAGGCGCAGCAGGCCGTGCATCCAGAACCACGGCGCTACGGTCGAGGCGAGCAGGCCGGCGTACAGCACCAACGGCAGGTTCTGCGCGGTCAGCGCCACCGACGGCGCCAGCAGGAAGCCCGGCAGCAACAACACGCAGCCGCACAGGACCTGCAGGTACAGCGATTCGCCGTTCGGGATCGGCAGCGCCCAGCGCTTCACCAGCACGCCGTACAGCGCATACGAAGACGCCGCCAGCAGCATCATCAGCTCGCCGCGGCCGAGGCCTTGCTGCAGCAATCGCGCCGGGTGCCCGCCGCTGAGCAGCCAGCTCAGGCCGGCGAAGGAGATCGCCGCGCCGATCAACATGCCCGGCGACGGCCGGGTCTTCAGCACGAGCATGCCGATCACCATCGTCATCGGCGGGATCGCGGCGACGATCAGGCCCATCGACATGGCGCTGACGCTGTGCGCGGCGAAGTAGGCCAGCGACTGGTACATGACCATGCCGAGTGCGGCCAGCACGATCAGCTTGCGCCAGTGCGGCCGCACCTGCGCGCGCAGCTTCCACACGCGCGGCAGCATGAAGGGTGTGAGCACGAGCAGGGCGACCAGCCAGCGGTAGAACGAGATCGCCGCCGGTTCGATGGCATCGGCGGACAGCTTGCTGACGATCGTGTTGCCGGCCCAGATCAGCGTGGCCAGGATCGGCAGTAACAAATGCATTGCGGCGGTTCCGTACAACGTGGGGCAGCTCATTCTAGAATGTCTGGTAATCGACAGATGTCGATAACCAGACAGGTCGTAGCGAGGCCCGGACAAGATGCGCAGCAGCCGCCGTTTCCATTACCCCTACCGCTCGCTGCCGGGGCCGCTGCTGCTGCGCTACGAGGCGCTGGCGGTCGACACCGAAAGCGCCTTGCATCAGCATCCCTGGGGCCAGTTGGCCTTCGTCGAGTCCGGCAGCATGGCCTTCCTGATCGAGGAGCAGCCGTTCTTCGCGCCGCCCGGCTACGCGGTGTGGATCCCGCCGAAGATGGACCACAGCTCGCACAACCGGCGCGAGGTGCAGTGCCGGCTGATCAACATCGCCGAGCGCTACACGCCGATGCTGCCGAAGGCGCCGGGCATCGTGCGCCTGCACCCTTTGTTCATCGCCGGGGTCGAGGACTTGTTCGACCGTGGCATCGAAGTGCCCGACACTCCGGCCGACCGGCGTTTGGCGCGGGTCTTGATCGACAAACTATTGGCCACGCCGATGCTGTCGCGGTTCGTGCCGCAGAGCGAAGACCGTTTGCTGGGGCCGATCCTGGACGCCTTGCAACATCACCCCGGCGACAACACCACCCTGGAGCAGTGGGCGCAGCGCGTGCATACCACCGAGCGCACCCTGAGCCGGCGTTGCCGCGACGAACTCGGCATGTCCTTCAGCCAATGGCGCCAACGCCTGCGTTTCCAGCAGTCGATCCCGCTGCTGGAACAAGGCCGTAGCGTGCAGCAGGTGGCGGTGGCGATGGGCTATGCCAGCGCCTCGGCCTTCATCGCCATGTTCCAGCAGTTCAGCGGCACCACGCCGCAGAAGTTCCGGCGTTGAGGGACGAGCCGCGGGCTTCGAGGGCAGGAGCGGCGCGAGCCGCGACCGCGACCTCGCAACAACGGCGTAGGCACCGATTCCCGATCGAGGCTTGCGACCGAGGGAAATCCGGTGGACCTCATCCGCTGCACCTCAATCCTGCAAAGGCTACGGCGCGGCTTTCGCGGCGCTCTGCGCCGCCACCTTCGTGCGCACCTCTTCCAGCATCGCGTCCAGCGCCTTGCGATCGTGGACCTTGCCGCGCAGCACGAAGGTATCGATGCGCCGCGTGGCGGCGATGTCGCGCAGCGGGTCGGCATCGAGCAGGACGATGTCGGCCGCTTTGCCGGCGGCGAGACGGCCGTGCAAGCGTTCCTGGCCCAGGAAGCGGGCGCCGTTGATGGTCGCCGCCTGCAGCGCCTGCAGCGGGGTCAGGCCATTGTCGACGAAGCGCTGCAACTCGTCGTGCAGGCCGATGCCCGGGTAGTTGAAGGAATTGAGGAAGCCCGCGTCGGTGCCGGCGAGAATCGAGACCCCCGAGGACTGCAGCAGGGGCAGGATCGCGGCGCTGCGTTCGTAACGTTGGTGGCGGCGCTCGATCGCCGCGGCATCGTCCTTGGCCGCGCGTTCGACGCGCCAGGCATAGGTCGCCTGCAGGCCCGGGCCGATGTAGCGCAGATAGGCATCGCCGCGGTGGTCGTCGCGGTCCAGGTAGGTGGTGACGAAGCTGCCGTTGAGGGTCGGGGTGACCGCGGTGCCGCGCTTCGCCAGGCGGCGATAGGCGGCGCGCGCGGTGTCTTCGTCGAAGCTGGCCTGGATCCGGTTCCAGCCTTCGCGGCTGTCGATCTCGCCGCGCGCGACCATCGCGCCGATCTCGGCCTCCTGCGGCGAGCCGGCCTTGTAGGCGTAGTCGATGTGTTCGATCGAACTGAGCCCGGCCGCGCTGACCGCATCGATGGTCAGGTTGAACGGAACGTGCGCCGAGGCGCGCAGACCACGCGCATGGGCCTGCTTCAACGCATCGAGGAATAAATCGGGCGACAAGGTGTTGTCGGTGATCTTGACGAAATCGACCTTCCAGCCTTGCAGCCGGTCGAGCGCCTTGGCGATCTCCGCGGCGTTGCCGACTTCGATGTCGCCGGGCCAGATCGACTTGTAGCCCTCCAGTTTCGGGCCCGAGGTGAAGATGGTCGGGCCGTCGAGGCGGCCGGCGGCGATCGCGTCGCGCCACTCGAACACGCTCGGGCTGAGGTCGCCGGCGGCGTCGCGCACCGCGGCGATGCCATGGGCGACGTACAGCGGCAGCAGGTTCTTGTTCTCTTCGATCAGCTTGTCGCCGCCGCCGAAATGGACGTGCATGTCCCACAACGCCGGGATCGCGTATTTGCCCTCGGCCTCGACGCTCTGCCCGGCTTCATAGCGCTTGGCTTTGGCGTCGTCGACGATGGCGACGATGCGCTCGCCGCGCACGGCGATGGCCTGGTCGGCGCGGGTCTTGCCGTCGACGACGTCGATCACGTTGGCATGCCGGATCAGCAGGTCGACGCGTTCGGCGGCGGAAGCGGAAGACGACAGGGCGAACAACACGGCAGCGGACAGACGGATCGACGGGGTCATGCGGAGCTCCGGAAGCGCGGTCGCCGCAACGGCGACCAGGACGGCGAGCGGCGCAAGCGCGAACGCCGGCGTCGTCGGCATTGTGCCCGAGGGCGACATCGCTTCGGCTTCGCGATCTCAGACCGAATGCCATTCCGCCAGACCCGGCCATGTCCATAATGACCGCGATCCGCCGCCCGGCGCCGCCACGGAAGCCAGGCCGCTTGCGGCCGCCCATGCTCGGGCCGCCTGCGGCCGCCAGTGACCGTGCCGCCTGCGGCCGCCGATGCCCAGGCCGCCTGCGGCCGCCAATGCCCTGCGGAGGGGCTGCATGAGGAAAGTGAAAAGACTGGCGACGCCGCCGTCGTTGCGCCGGCCGGAGTTGCTGGACTGGGCCCGCGAAATCACGGCGTTCTACAGCCGGCCCGTCGAAGAACGCCAACGCCAGCGCGCGCCGTTCGAGCGCTACGAGCCGTTGTTCCTGGGCGAGGACGTGTTCGCCGCCCTGGACGCGCAGTTCAAGAGCAAATGCGCGTACTGCGAATCCGGCCTGCAGTTGCACGAAAGCCGCATCGACCCGTTCCGTCCGATCCTGGCCGCGGCCGATCCGCGTACGCGCGAGGAAAGCCCCGACCACTACGGCTGGCTGGCGTTCGAGTGGCGCAACCTGATGTACGCCTGCGAAGAATGCGTCTCGGCCAAGCGCAATCAGTTCCCGGTCGACACGCCGCGCGCCTTGCCGATGACGGCCTGGCGCCAGACGGTGGCGAGCGAGAGCGCGTTGCTGATCGATCCCTGCCGCGACGACCCCGCGCGCCATCTGGCGTTCCTGCCCGACGGTCGGTTGGCCGGCAAGACCGACAAGGGCGAGGCGAGCATCGAGGTAGTGAACCTCAACCGTCCGCGCCTGGTGGAGGCGCGCCGCCGGTGGATCTTCGATCTGCTGACCACGATTCACCAGGCGATCGATCCGGAGGCCGAATCGATCACGATCGGATTGATCGACGAGCTGGACAACCTCTGGCATAGCGGCGCGATCCGCTCCGCGCTCGATACCGTGGCCAAGGAGACCGCCCGGCGGGCCGGGCTCAAGCCGATCGTCGGCTTCCGCCCGTCGCGCGATATCCCGCGCTTGACCGGGCACCACGAAGTCTGGGACCGGGTCGGGTCCGAATATTTGGCGGGCACGCTGAACGCATCGGCATGGTTCGCATCCGAAACCTCGTCGGCCTCGCTGCGCGAATACCGCGAATTGAAGCCGAGGTTCGACACGGCGCGCGTCGAGCGCGTGCGTATCTTCAACTTCAAGGCCATCGAGAACGTGGAGTTGGAGTTCGCCGGCGCGCACGCTTCCGACGGTGTCTCCGGCGTGATGCTGCTCGGCGAGAACGCGGCCGGCAAGAGCACGGTCCTGCAGGCGCTGGCCCTGGCCTTGATGGACGATCGCCTGCGCACCGGCAGCAAGGCCGAGGGCAACGATTTCCTGCCGCGCGGGCGCGAGTCGTGGGACGTCCTGACCGACCGGCCCTACGTCGAAGTGCTGATGTCGACGGGCGACAGCAGGCGGGTGGAGATCGATTCGCTCGGCCGCGTCGAGGCGTATTCGCATTCGATGCCGTCGATGGTCCTGGCCTATGGCGCGCGACGTTTCTTCAAGGCGCATGCCGATATCCCCCGCAACGCGTTCA
Source organism: Lysobacter sp. CA196 (assembly GCF_052078695.1). NCBI lineage: Bacteria > Pseudomonadati > Pseudomonadota > Gammaproteobacteria > Lysobacterales > Lysobacteraceae > Lysobacter > Lysobacter sp. CA196. The sequence goes on from NZ_JBQJIN010000041.1 coordinate 34,000, forward strand.
ATCGCAGCCTGTTCGATCCGTTGGCGATGCTGGAAGACCCGTCGCCGTGGCTGATCGATGCCACGGACCAGGATTTCAATGCCGTCGCCCGGGCCATGCGCGAGATCTTCGCGTTGCATGACGACGACGATATCTTCCGCATCGCCGGCGGCCATGTGATGGTGCGCGCCCACGGCCGGGTCACCCCGATCGAACGCATGAGCGATGGCTACCGTTCCTTGTTCGCGATGGCCGTGGACATCATGCGGCGCATGGTCGAGGCCTGGGGCAACCTGGAGTACGCGCAGGGCATCGTCCTGATCGACGAGATCGACGTGCACCTGCATCCGCGTTGGAAGATCGAGGTGATGTCGGCGCTGCGACGGGCGATGCCGAAGGTACAGTTCATCGTCACCGCGCACGACGCGCTGTGCCTGCGCGGTATGCGCGATGGCGAGGTGCACGTGCTGTACCGCGATCGGTACGACCGTATTCGGCCGCGTGAGGATCTGCCGAACATCGAGCTGTTGCGCAGCGACCAGTTGCTGACCTCGGATTTGTTCGGCCTGGCCAGCACCGCGCGGCCGCAGACCGACGCCGCACTGAATCGCTACGCCTATCTGCTCGGCAAGCCCGAACTCGCCGCCGGCGAGCGACACGAACGCGACGCTCTGGCCGGGCAGCTGGCGGGATTGCCGCTCGGCGACACGCCGGTCGAGCAACTCGTCGGCGAGGCGACCCAGCGTTATTTGAGCGATCGGCGCCGACGCGCAGGCAGCGATCGCGCCGCGATGCGCGAGGACGCGCTCGAGGAGATCGTCGCCATGCTCGCGACGAACGCCGCGATCGGGGACGACGAATGAGGTTCGTGGATCGCAAGTCGGTGCCTGCACCGGCGTCCCTCGTCGATAAGGATGGGGCGGGTGCGCGCGAGCTGGCGAAGGCCACGAAGCACTATCTGGACCCGAAGGCCGAGACCTACGGGTTCAAGGCTTATAAGCGCCCCGACGTCAAACAATCCCTGCGCGACTTGTTCAAGAAGAAATGCGCGTACTGCGAGTCCTTCCACGAATCGACCTCGTCGGCCGACATCGAGCATTACCGTCCCAAGGCGAGCGTCGACGGCGAGCCCGGCCATCGTGGTTACTGGTGGCTCGCGGCCGATTGGAACAATCTGCTGCGCAGTTGCATCGGCTGCAATCGCATCGAAGGCCATCGCGTCGCGGCGGCGGGCATGACCGCCGGGCAACTCGCCGCGCAGAAGGTCCAGAGCGTGGGCAAGGGCGATGCGTTTCCGGTCCTGGCGGCGCGCGCGTTCGAGCCGGACGACGACTGCGATGGCGAAGATCCGTTGCTGATCGACCCGACCCGGCGCGACCCGGGGCCGCATCTGGCCTGGCATACCCGGAACGATCTGTCCCTGCTGAGTCCAGGCTTCCAGGGCGCCGTCGCCGATGCCTACGGCGAACACACGATCCGCATCATGGCGCTCAATCGCCAGGCTCTGGTCGAGGCGCGGACCCGTCATCTGCAGCGTCTGAACGACTTGCTGTTCGACATCGAGGAGGCCCTAGCCGAGGCCGCGGTCGCCGTTCCCGCGCAGCGTGCCAGGCCGTTGCGCCGGGTCGCCCGCAAACGCGCACAGCTGCACGCGATGGCCGATGCGGGCGAAGAGTTCACGGCGATGACGCGGGCCTTTGTTACTGCCGCCGAGCGCGATCTGCTGGCGCGTTATCGCCAATGGCTCGAGGCCAAGGCAGAACCGGCCGACGCGGTCGGCGCCTAGCGGACGCGCAGACAAAGAAAAACCGGCCGGAGCCGGTTCTTCTTTTATTGTCGGACGCGACGATCCGGCGTGCGCTTACCCTTGAACCGGCTTGGCGGGCTTCGCCGCTGCCGGCTTGGTGGCGGGAGCGGCCGGTGCGGGCGCGCCCGCCGCCGAAGCCTGCCAACCGCAGCTCTGGCCTTCGTTCTGCTGCTTCAGCCAGGTCTGCAGCGGAGCGAAGTATTCGAGCACCGCCGAGGCGTCCATCTTCTCGCCACCGGTCAGCTCCTTCATGGTTTGTTGCCACGGCTGGCTGGCGCCCTTGCTCAGCATCGCCTGGAACTTCGCGCCGGCGGCCTTGTTGCCGTAGAAGCTGCACTCGTACAGCGGGCCCTTGAAGCCGGCCGCGTCGCACAGCGACTTGTAGAACTGGAACTGCAGCACGTGCGAGAGGAAGTAGCGCGTGTACGGCGTATTGCCCGGCACGTGGTACTTGGCGCCGGCATCGAAGAACTCTTCGCCGCGCGCCTCGACCGGGGCCACGCCCTGGTACTTGGCCTTCAGTTCCCACCAGGCCTTGTTGTATTCGCCCGGCTTGATCGAGCCGTCGAACACGCCCCAGCGCCAGCGGTCGATCATCAGGCCGAACGGCAGGAACGAGACCTTGGCCAGGGCCATGCGCATCTGCGCGTTGATCAGCGCCTCGTTGCTCTGTTGTTGGCTGCCGACCAGGCCGATCGACTGCAGATACTTCGGCGTCATCGCCAGCACGATGGTGTCGCCGATGGCCTCGTGGAAACCGTCGTGCGCACCGGTCTGGAACAGCGGCGGCTGGTTGTTGTAGGCCAGGTAGTAATAGACGTGGCCGAGCTCGTGGTAGATCGTGGTGAAGTCTTCTTCGTTCGGCTTGATGCACATCTTCGTGCGCACGTCGCCGCCCATGTTCATGTCCCAGGCGCTGGCGTGGCAGACCACGTCGCGGTCGCGTGGCTTGATGAACTGGGTCTTGGTCCAATAGCTGTCGGGCAGCTTGGGCATGCCGAGCGAGACGTAGAAGTCCTGCGCGCGTTCGGTCATCTGCTTGGCGTTGGCCAGGTTGGCGTCGACTTCGATCTGCGCCTGTTCGTCGGCGGCGCGGTCGCCCGGGTTCTTCGCCGTCTGCAGATCGAAGTTGTGCTGGTACTGGCGTGCGAGCGCGCCGTTGATGTCGAGGCTGCCGGCCTGTTGTTCGGAATACGGCGCCAGCACGTCCCACATGTTGCCCCAGTCCTGCTGCCACATATTGCCGAGCAGGTGCGCCGGCAGCATGCCGCCGGTGGTCTCGCCCTTGTCGGCGCCGTACTTGGCTTCCAGGCGCGAGCGGGTGTAGCAGTGCAACTGTTCGTACAGCGGCTTGACCTGGCCCCACAGGCGATCGGTCTCGGCGGCGAGCTCGACCGGGCTCATGTCGTAGCCCGAGCGCCACAGTTCGCCGGTGTCGGCATAGCCGAGGTTGCGCGCGCCTTCGTTGACCAGTTCGACGAAGCGCGTGTAGTCCTTGCGCATCGGCTTGGAGATGGTGTGCCAGCCCTTCCAGGCATCGAGCTGAGCGTCGTAGTCGCGGCTGTTGCGCAGCACGTCTTCGAGATCGCCGAGCTGGCGGCAATCGGTGTCGCCGGTGCCGCTGCAATAGGTGCCCGAGCCGTACATGCCTTCCATGCGCGTGGCGATCTGGGTCAGTTCGGCGAGCTTGGCCGGGTCTTTCGGCGCCGGCATCGAGGTGCCGATCTTCAGCAACTGGATCGCGCGCGCGCTGGCGGGCGACATCTGCTGGCCTTCGAATTTCTTCGACTGTTCGATCCAGCTGTTGAGCTGGGTCAGGTAGCGCTCGTTGGCCTTGGCCGAGAGCAACTGGCTGTCGTCGTTGATATAGGTCGAGGACAACCACTGTGCCGAGGTCATCTCCGGATACATCTTCTTGTATTCGTCGTTGACGCGGGCGATGAACTGGTCGGCCGTCTCGCCTTCGGGCGCGGCGGGGGCCGTGGTGCTGGAGGAGGGGGTCGGGTCCTTCTTGCATCCGGCCAAGCCGATCACGGCCGCAGCGATGCCGAGCGCCAACAAGGCGCGAACATGTTTCATGTGTGCTCTCTCCAGGAAGTGCCGCGCTGTGCGCGCGAGCCAGAAGGCTAGAGGCCGGGTCGGTCCGGCGCAAGCCGGCCGTCGCCGGGCCGCGGCGACCGCTCGGCGGGAGGCCGGGGACGGAGCCGGCTGGAATGAGGTTCTGCGCACATTCGGCACATTCGGCTGACTGAAAACGTTTACGCGGCAGCCTGTTCAGGTCCGATCTTTGACCTATTCAGGCGATTCAGCGAGATCGACATCGCGAAATGTGCTTCCGATAAAGTTATTTTTTCGTTACGTGTAAACGCTTAGATTGTTAAATTTTCGGTATTCATTTATGGCCATGCAACGCAGGCCCGATTTGTGACGATTCTGTTCAGATTTCGAGACGGCGTTTCCTGGCCAGCTTTCAACCCATGTCACAAAAAGGGATTTGATTTGTGACACGAAAACGGAAAAAGTGACGCCCAGCGGCAGCCGTTCATCGGCCAAGCTTGGGATGGGTGGATCCCATGGGGAATCGTTTTGGCTTCAACAGGAATGGCATGAAACACACGATGAGCTCTTCCGACGACAGGCGGTACCGGCCGCTGGCAACGAACTCGTTGCGCAGCAGGCGCGAAGGCGGCGAATGCTTGTTCACGGCCGATTTGAGCTGGGCGCGCGAAGAAGCGCCGATCGAGGCGCCCCACGGCAGCCTCAATCTGAGGCGCCTCGCCATGGCCGCCCTGTTGGCGCTGGCGGTGGTGGGCATCGTAATGATGAATGGGCCGGCCGATGCCGGTCCCGTCCGGCGCGCCGAATCGGCGCTGCCGGCACCGGTCAGCGAAGCCGAACCCGTGGCGGTCGACGCCGCGCGGACCGCGCAGATTTCGCCGGTCGCGTTCTGAGAACGCGGCCGGCAGGCACTCGGTGGGGGTAAGCGCCTGGAAGGCGCAGTCAGGGGAAGGGAAGCTGTAAGAAGACGGAAAGGGTTATGGGGATAGCCCGATCTGCACGGTTTGAATGGCGTCGGCGCCAGGGAGGGCGTCGGTGGCCGCTCGTTGCGACCAAGGTACGAGCAGACGCGGCAGCGCCGATGTCGCCCATCGAAGCGGCGTGCTTTCGCGGGGTAGGAGCGACGCAAGTCGCGACCAAGGGACGCGCAGAAGCGATAGCGCCGATGTCGCTCATCGAAGCGGCGTGCTTTCGCGAGGGTAGGAGCGGCGCAAGCCGCGACCGCGCTGCGTCGGGTCTTGCGGCGTTTCTCTCAAGGAAGATCAGGATCAAACGCCAAAAGCTTCCGCCACTAAAGCGGCGGGTTACTTTCTTTTGTCTAAGCAACAAAAGAAAGCTAAGGCGGAGTCAACATCCAAGTGCATCACCCCACCGCAAGCACGTCCTCAATAGAGAAGTTCACCGGCCGCCTGTAAAGCTTCTCCAGAAACACCTCCGCCGGCATACGGA
>NZ_JBQJIN010000042.1:0-36515 GCF_052078695.1 Lysobacter sp. CA196
CGGACCCAGGCCATGATGGCGCCGCGCTCTTCGGGACTCAGGTGGGTGTAGTGGTGGCCCATGTGCAGAACCCTTCGGTGGGTGATGCACTTAAGCTTAGAGACCGCCTAACCAAAGAAGTTGCTTTCGTTTTGAATCGCCAGCCCGCACGATCGATGCACCCGCGGGGCTCTACATACGGGACATCCCTGTCCCGATGAAAAACGGCCCGCATCCCTGCGGGCCGCCCTCCGGGTCTTCTATGGCCTTCGCTAATTCGAGGCGACGCACAGCAACAGCAAAATCCTCACGGCAACGGCAACGGCAACGGCAACTGCTGCGGCCAAAGCCATGACTAGGCAGCGACATCGCCAAAGCCAACTCCCTCGGATCGACCGCGCAATCCCTCGCCGCCTGCGGCTATTTCAAGAACCGGCTAGCGCAACATGCTGCCGAGTACGGACCGGCCACTCACCTGCCCGCGCTGCACAGGTAATAGTCATTTGGGTGCGTAAGAGCCAGACCCACAACAAAACCGCACCCGAGCCCCGATCCACCGCTACGGCGTGAACGCAGCGGACGGGCCGAAGTAAAAGGTCTGGAATAGAATGGCGGCTTTCCTCCCCATCGGAATCCGCCCGTGTCCGACGCATCGAGCCTCACGCAACACTACGCCGACACCCTCGACGAGATCCGCGCCCAGGGTCTGTTCAAGGCCGAACGCATCATCACCAGCCCGCAATCGGCCGAGATCACTCTCGAAGACGGCCGCACGGTGCTGAACTTCTGCGCCAATAATTATCTCGGCCTGGCCGACCACCCCGAGGTGATCCAGGCGGCGAAGGACGCGCTCGACACGCACGGCTTCGGCATGGCCTCGGTGCGCTTCATCTGCGGCACCCAGGACCTGCACAAGCAGCTCGAGAAGACCATCGCCGACTTCTTCGGCACGCAAGACACGATCCTCTACGCCGCCTGCTTCGACGCCAACGGCGGCCTGTTCGAGCCGTTGCTCGGCGAGAACGACGCGATCATTTCCGACGCGCTCAACCACGCCTCGATCATCGACGGCGTGCGCCTGTGCAAGGCCAAGCGCTTCCGCTACGCCAACTGCGACATGGCCGACCTGGAGAAGCAGTTGCAGGCCGCGGATGCCGCCGGTTGCAAGACCAAGCTGATCACCAGCGACGGCGTGTTCTCGATGGACGGCTTCATCGCCCCGCTCGACGAGATCACCGCGCTGGCGCAAAAGTATGGCGCGCTGGTGCATATCGACGAATGCCACGCGACCGGCTTCCTCGGCGCCAACGGCCGCGGCTCGGCCGAGGTCAAGGGCGTGATGGACAAGATCGACATCTTCACCGGCACCCTCGGCAAGGCCATGGGCGGCGCGCTCGGCGGCTTCACCACCGCCAGGAAGGAAGTGGTCGAGCTGCTGCGCCAGCGTTCGCGTCCCTATCTGTTCTCGAACTCGTTGCCGCCGCACGTGGTCGCCGCCGGCATCAAGGCCTTCGAGATGCTGTCGGCCGCCGGCGAGCTGCGCGAGCAGCTCGCGCAGAACACCGCTTATTTCCGCGAGCGCATGACCGCCGCCGGCTTCGACGTGAAGCCCGGTGTGCATCCGATCAGCCCGGTGATGCTGTACGACGCGCCGCTGGCGCAGAAGTTCGCCGCGCGCCTGCTCGAAGAAGGCATCTATGCGATCGGCTTTTTCTTCCCGGTCGTGCCGCAGGGCCAGGCGCGCATCCGCACCCAGATGTCGGCCGCGCATACCCGCGCACACCTCGACCGCGCCATCGACGCCTTCATCAAGATCGGCCGCGAGCTCGGCGTGATCAAGGCCTGATCGGTCCGGGCGCATGCGCGTCGTTTTGCGTCGGCGCCTGTTGCAGGCCGTGCGCACCGACGCGCTGGCACGCTTCGACGGTGGCGTGTGGCGAACGCGTTGCCTGCATTGCCGCCGCGCGCTCGCCCTCGGCGAGGACGGTACGGCGATCGGTTCGGCCACGCTCGAACACGTCGTGCCGAGCGCCTGGTTCGGCCGCCGCGCCGCGGCGGCCTGACCGCTCGCGTCGGCGAGGATGCCGACGACCCGCGCAACCTCGCCCTCGCGTGCACGCGTTGCAATCACGGTAAGGGCGCCAGCCACGATGCGCGCGGCCCTGGCGATGCACGCGCCCATGAGGTCGTGGCGAACTTGCTGGACGCCCGCCTCGCGCGTTGGCGCGACGACGACGATTCACCGGATTGAGCCGGTTCTAGTCCTTCGCGAGCAACGAGGCCGCCTCGTCGGCGCTCAGCGCGCGCCACTCGCGCTTGCCGAGTTCTCCGAGCATGAGCGGCCCGATCGCGACCCGGACCAGGCGCAGCACTTCGATGTCGAAAGCCGCGAGCAGGCGCCGGATCTGCCGGTTGCGGCCCTCGTCGAGCACGATCTCCAACCAGGCGTTTTTCTCGCCGGCCCGCAGTAAGCTCGCCGACTTGGCACGCAAACGCTCGCCCTCTTCGATCACGCCTTCGTGCAGCGCCGCCAACAAGGCCGGCGCGGGCACCGTATCGATCTGCACGTGATAGGTCTTGTCCGGACCGAAGTCGGGATCGGTGATGCGCGCCGCCCATTGCGGGTCGTTGCAGAACAGCAGCAGGCCTTCGCTGGCCTTGTCCAGGCGTCCGACCGGCGCCAGCCACGGCAGGCCGGCCCCGTCGAAACAGCGGTAGACGGTATCGCGGCCGCGCTCATCCTGGGCGGTGGTGACCAGGCCGCGCGGCTTGTTGAGCATCAGGTAGAGGCGCGGCGCGGCATCGATGGCGGTGCCGTCGACCGCGACGCGATGGCGGCCCTGCACGATCGGAAACTCGGGATCGCGGACGATGCGGCCGTCGACCGCGACGCGGCCGGCAGCGATCCATTTCGCCGCTTCGCTGCGCGAGCACAGGCCTTGCTTGGACAGCACGCGGGCCAGGCCGTGTCGGGGCGGAATCTTGTTCAAGGCGAGAGCTTGTTCAAGGCAGAGTCTTGTTCAAGGCGCTGAGCGGCTTCGGATGGCGAGAACGGACGACAGTGCGGTTCGATGCAAACGCTACGCCAATCCGGATCGCAAAAGCGAAACGGCCGCGAGCGAAGCCCGCGGCCGTAAGCGACGCATCGCGCTGGCGAGGCTTACTTCTTTTTCTTCTTCTCTTCGACCGGCGCCGGGGCCGGCTCGACCACCGGGGCCGCGGCCGGAGCGGCGGCGGCCGCAGCGCCGTTGCCCTTGGCCACGCGCACGCCCTTGGCCTTCATCCAGGCGCTGAACTCGTCGGCGGTCATGCGCTTGCCGCCCTGGCTCATGTCGAAGCGCCACGGCGTGTTGTCGAACTGGGTCTTGGGCTTGTAGGCGGCCGGGTCGTTGACCGAAGGCATGCCGGTCGAGGCCGGGGTGGCCTTGGCGACGTTGCAACCGTCGAGACGGATGCGCAACAGCACCTGGTCGACCGAGAGCGCTTCGTCGAGCGCCTGCGAGAGCACGCCGGTCGGCGCGCCGAGCTGGTGCGAGGGCGCGACCAGTTCCGGCGAGATCGGCGCGATCAAAGTCGGCTGCACCGGCTGCACGCGGGCGGCGGTCAGCGCCGCGCAGTTACTGGCGCCTTGCGCCTGCGCCGCTCCGGCGATGAGGAACAAGGTCAATCCGGCGATGGCGTGGCGCATGACTCTCTCCAAATTCCGCCGGGCGCGAATGCCCGGACGTCGTGCAAAGGCTGTGCGCCAGTGTAGGCGCGGGTGACGGATCGAACAACCTGCGCGACGGCGCAAGTTGCAGGCCGGATCGGCGGTTTCCGCGAGCGTGTCGGACAGGATCGCCGGACCGTTCGCGACGGCGGGCGCGGTCGTCGCCGACGATGGGTTCGGCCTCGCTTTGGCCGAGCCGAAAAGACGAAGCCCGGCACGAGGCCGGGCTTCGGGTGTTGCGGTGCGGGTTCCGGAGAACCCGCGGGTGTCGCTTAGTTCTGCACGTTCAGCTCGGTGCGACGGTTCTTCGCACGGCCTTCCGGATTGTCCGAACCATCTTCGTTGGTGTTCGGAGCGATCGGACGGCTTTCGCCGTAACCCACCGGACCCATCAGACGAGCAGCGTCCACGCCATTGCTGGTCAGGTAGTCGTACGCAGCCTTCGCGCGACGCTCCGACAGCTTCTGGTTGTACGCATCGGTGCCCTTCGAGTCGGTGTGACCGGCGACCTCGACCTTCAGGTCGGGGTAACGCTTCAGGATCTCAGCGGCTTCGTTCAGGATCGACACCGCGTCAGGACGCAGCGTGGCCTTGTCGAAGTCGAAGTTGACGCCCTTCAGGTCGATCGTCACCGGCACCGGGCAGCCGTCCGGACCGATGGTCTGGCCAGCCTGCGAACCCGGGCACTTGTCGTCGCAGTTGTTCACGCCGTCGCCGTCGTCGTCCTTATCGGCGCAGCCCGGCTCGACCACCGGAGCCGGACCGATCGGAGCCACCGGCTCCGGACCGAGCGGAACCACGATGCCGACCGAAGCCAGCACGTCGCCGAACCAGTCTTCCGACGGAGCGTTGACGCTGCTGTCGTCGAAGTCGGCGCGGTAAGCGAGCTCGGTGCGGATGCCGACCCGGCCCAGGTCGCCCTGGATACCGACGCCGACCTTGGCGGCGAAGTTGCCGTCCTTGCGGTCAGCCGGCGACAGCGGCGACGGGATGAAATATTCCTCTTCCGAACGCTGGTAGCCCAGGCCCATCAGCAGGTACGGGTTCCAGTTGCGGCCGTCGGTCACGAAGTGGCGACGCAGGTCCAGCGAGATGCCGTACTGGCTCCAGTTGGCGTCCTGGTTGGCGTCGAACTTCGGGTTCTGATAGTTCAGCTCACCGTCGAGCGACCAGTTCTTGCTGAGGAACTTGCCCAGGCCGATCGCGCCGAACGGAGCGTTGCGGGTGCCGCGGTCGTTGTCCTGGATGTTCATGCCGGCAGCGCCGGTCAGGTACCAGCGGTCGTCGAAATCTTGCGCACTGGCTGCCTGCGAAAAGGCCAAGCCCGCCAGTAGTGCGGTGCTCAACATACGGATCTTCATCTCTAACTCCTTCAGATCGATCGGAACGGGGGGTGATCGGGACTGTTTGATCGGGACAGTCTTATGCGGCGCTGACTCCTGTGACAGAGACACGCTCAGCACTGGCAGGGCCGGCGCCGCGGTCACTGGCGGGGGCGATCATACACTGTCAACGCGTTTGTTAATACCACTTAACGTAGTTCAGCCCAGTGAAACCAGATTCGTTAATTAACGTTTTCGGCAGCGGGTTTACCCGCCTGCGAGCGGATGCGCCGACGAACGGTCGGTATTTAGAAACAAACTGGGCCGTCGGTCGGATTTTCCGAGCGGCGGGACATCCGTGCGGCGGTGCGGCTGGTCGAGGCCGGAAAAGACGAAGCCCGGCACGAGGCCGGGCTTCGGGTGTTGCGGTGCGGGTTCCGGAGAACCCGCGGGTGTCGCTTAGTTCTGCACGTTCAGCTCGGTGCGACGGTTCTTCGCACGGCCTTCCGGATTGTCCGAACCATCTTCGTTGGTGTTCGGAGCGATCGGACGGCTTTCGCCGTAACCCACCGGACCCATCAGACGAGCAGCGTCCACGCCATTGCTGGTCAGGTAGTCGTACGCAGCCTTCGCGCGACGCTCCGACAGCTTCTGGTTGTACGCATCGGTGCCCTTCGAGTCGGTGTGACCGGCGACCTCGACCTTCAGGTCGGGGTAACGCTTCAGGATCTCAGCGGCTTCGTTCAGGATCGACACCGCGTCAGGACGCAGCGTGGCCTTGTCGAAGTCGAAGTTGACGCCCTTCAGATCGATCGTCACCGGCACCGGGCAGCCGTCCGGACCGATGGTCTGGCCAGCCTGCGAACCCGGGCACTTGTCGTCGCAGTTGTTCACGCCGTCGCCGTCGTCGTCCTTGTCGGCGCAGCCCGGCTGCACTTCCGGAGCCGGCGCCACAGCGGCGACGGGTTCCGGACCCAGCGGCACTACGATGCCGACCGAAGCCAGCACGTCGCCGAACCAATCTTCCGACGGAGCGTTGACGCTGCTGTCGTCGAAGTCGGCGCGGTAAGCGAGTTCGGTGCGGATGCCGACGCGGCCCAGGTCGCCCTGGATACCGACGCCGACCTTGGCGGCGAAGTTGCCGTCCTTGCGGTCAGCCGGCGACAGCGGCGACGGGATGAAGTATTCCTCTTCCGAACGCTGGTAACCCAGGCCCATCAGCAGGTACGGGTTCCAGTTGCGGCCGTCGGTCACGAAGTGGCGACGCAGGTCCAGCGAGATGCCGTACTGGCTCCAGTTGGCGTCCTGGTTGGCGTCGAACTTCGGGTTCTGATAGTTCAGCTCACCATCGAGCGACCAGTTCTTGTTGAGGAACTTGCCGAGGCCGATCGCGCCGAACGGAGCGTTGCGGGTGCCACGATCGTTGTCCTGGATGTTCATGCCGGCAGCGCCGGTCAGGTACCAACGGTCGTCGAAGTCCTGCGCGCTGGCGACCTGGGCAAGGCTCAGGCCACCCAGCAGGGCGGCGCAGAGGAGTTTCTTATTCATCTTGTAGCTCCTTGGTTCAAAAATATGGAAACCGCGTCTGCGAGGTTTCTACCGTTCAGGACGGCCGCCTGATGACGCCATCCCGCGCAGAGTAGGTTTGCCAACGTGAAAGCGGTGTTAACAACCGTCTAACATTCGACCAAGTTCCATGAATTATGGAACCGGGTCGCGGTCCATTCAGTTTGGGCGTACCGAATCCAAACGATGGATGTGCACATCCGGGGTGTTGATTAACGGGCCAATTAACGGGCCGGCTGGGCGAACAGGCCCATGAATTCGGTCACCGGCAGCGCTTCCAGCTCGGCCGGGTTGTTGGCCAGGGCCAGCAGGCGGTCGGCCTGGGCGGCCGGCAGCTTGGCGCGGACGGCAGCTTCGAACTTGGCCATCAACACCGGGATGCCCTCGGCGCGGCGCTTGCGGTGGCCGATCGGGTAGTCGATGGAGACCTTGTCGGTCGAGCTGCCGTCCTTGAAGAACACCTGCACCGAGTTGCCGATGTAGCGCTTGTCGGGGTCGAAGTAGTCCTTGGTGAACTGCTCGTTCTCCTTGACCGTCATCTTGTCGCGCAGGGCGTCGATGCGCGGGTCGGCGGCGATGGCGTCGACGTAGTCGTCGGCGGTCAGGCGGCCGAAGATCAGCGGCACGGCGACCATGTACTGCAGGCAGTGGTCGCGGTCGGCGTAGTTGGCCAGCGGGCCGGTCTTGTCGATGATGCGCACGCCGGCTTCCTGGGTCTCCATCTCGATGCGCTCGATCTGGTCCAGCTTGTCCTTGACCTGCTCGTGCAGCTTCATCGCGCACTCGACCGCGGTCTGGGCGTGGAACTCGGCCGGGAAGCTGATCTTGAACAGCACGTTCTCCATCACGTAGCTGCCGAACGGACGCTCGAACTCGAACTGCTTGCCCTTGAAGGCGATGTCGTAGAAGCCCCAGGTCTTGACCGACAGCGCGCTCGGGTAGCCGACCACGCCCTTGACGGCGTTGAGGGCGTGGGTGACGGCGCGGCGGCAGGCGTCGCCGGCGGCCCAGCTCTTGCGCGGGCCGGTGTTCGGGGCGTGACGGTAGGTGCGCAGCACGCCGTTGTCGATCCACGAATGCGAGACCGCGGTGACGATCGCGTCCTTGCCGCCCCCGAGCATCTGGGTGGTGACCGCGGTCGAGGCCAGGCGCACCAGGATCACGTGGTCGAGGCCGACGCGGTTGAACGAGTTCTTGAGCGCGTAGCCGCCCTGGATCTCGTGGGCCTTGATGGCGTGGCCGAGCACGTCGCGCACGCTCATGGCCTGACCGCCTTCGGCCTCGGCCTTGCGGCCCAGGTAGTCGGCGACGCCGAGGATGGCGCCGAGGTTGTCCGAGGGGTGGCCCCATTCGGCGGCGAGCCAGGTGTCGTTGAAGTCGAGCCAGCGGATCTGCACGCCGATGTTGTAGGCGGCCTGGACCGGGTCGAGCTCGAAGCCGGTGTAGGGGACGCGCGCGCCGCCCTTCATTTCGGCGCCCGGCACCAGCGGGCCGAGGTGCTTGAGGCATTCCTTGTGGTCCATCGCCAGCGCGGCGCAGGCCAGCGAGTCCAGCAGCATGTAACGGGCGGTGTCGTAAGCCTCTTTCGAATCGATCTTGTAATCGGCGACGTAGTCGGCGATGTCCACCATCGGCTTGTCGGGGTCGGGACGGACGGTCGAACGGATATCGAAGTGGCTCATGTGCAAGGGGCCTGCGGGTTAGTGAGCCGGCTATTTTGCCAGACCCGGACGACACGGCGGGGTCGGCCGCTGCGCTGGCCGGCTTGCGGTTCTGTGGCGCATGCCCTTGCGCCGCCTGAGCGGACTCAACAATGCGACGGAATTCGAGGCATTGCGCGCAACCACGGAACGATCCGGCGCAAACGCCCAACTTGGAAAACCTCGCGACCGGGATCACCCTTGGGCCATGGACATCCCGACCCGCCTGCCGACGCTGTTCCTTTCCCACGGTTCGCCCATGCTGGCCATCGAGGACACGCCCGCCGGGCGTTTTCTCGACGACCTCGGCCAGCAACTGCCGTGGCCGCGCGCGATCGTGATCGCCTCGGCGCATTTCATGACCGACCGGCCGATGGTCGGCGGCCACGTCCGCCCGCACACGGTGCACGACTTCGGCGGCTTCCCCGAGCCGCTATACCAGATCCACTACCCCGCCGCCGGTTCGCCCGACCTGGCCGAGGAAGTATTCGACCGCCTGGTCGACGCCGGCCTGCCGGCCAAGCTGCGCGATCACCACGGCCTCGACCATGGCGTGTGGGTGCCGCTGCGCCGCATGTACCCGCAGGCCGACATCCCGGTGGTGCCGCTGTCGGTGATGCCGCACGGCAGCGCCGCCGAGCACTACGCGGTCGGCCGCGCCTTGTCCCAGTTGCGCGACGAAGGCGTGCTGGTGATCGGCTCGGGCGGTTTCGTGCACAACCTCGGCGACCTGGATTGGCGCGACCGCGACGCGCCGATGCCGCCGTGGGCGGCCGAGTTCAGCGCCTGGATGCACGACAAACTCGCGAGCGGCGACCACGCCGCCCTGCTCGATTGGCAGGAACAGGCCCCGCACGCGCGCCACGCGCATCCGACCGTCGAACACCTGATGCCGCTGTTCGTGGCGATGGGCGCCGCCGGCGACGAACCGAGAACGCGCACGATCCATCGTTCGCACGAGATGGGGTCGCTGGCATTGGATGCGTTCGCGTTCGATTGAGGGGTGGGTCGAGGGTTTAGCTGGGCCCATCCGGTTTCGTCGCGCATGCGGTTGCGCGGTCGCGGCTTGCGCCGCTCCTACCCAAGAGCAGCCGCGACCCGCCAATCGTTGCCGCTGCCGAGATTTTGATCTGCTTTGCCGCTTTACCGGTCAAGTGGAGACCCGGAGGGCGCCGCACAGGACGTGCGGCGTTTTCCGATAAGACAGGGACGTCTTATCGGAAAATCCCGGCGCGAGCATCGCACTCGTGGCCTGTGCCCTTGCAAGGAGAGCCCTTTTCTTTGGTTACTTTTCTTTTGGGCTTAGCAAAAGAAAGTAACCCGGCCGCGTTAGCGGACGGAAGCTCTGCTCTTGCTTATGGCTTTCATACAAACAAGATCAAACGCCTAAAGCTTCCGCCACTAAAGCGGCGGGTTACTTTCTTTTGTCTAAAGCAACAAAAGAAAGGTAACCAAAGAAAATGCTTTGTTTTGAATCACAAGCCCGCACGTTCGATGCCAGCGCAGGGATTTTTCATACGGGACATCCTTGTCCCGATGAAAAACGGCCCGCATCCATGCGGGCCGCCCTCCGGGTCTTCTAGTGCCTTCGCTAGTGCGAATCGGCGCACCGCCAAAGCCAAAGCCAAAGCAACGGCAACGGCAACGGCAACGGCAACATCAACATCAACATCAACGGCAACTGCAACTGCAACTGCAACTGCAATATCGACGGCAACGGCGACCGCCTCCCTCACCCACCCCGCTCCCACGGCGGCACCTCGCCGAACCACTCGGCGAGAAAATCGACGAACACTCGCACCCGCGTCGGCACGAAACGCCGTTGCGGCATCACTGCGCTGATCGCGGTGTCGGGCAAGGCGTAATCGGGCAGCACCCGTACCAGGCGACCACTGCGCAGATCCTCGTGCACGTGCCAGACCGAGAAGTGGGCGATGCCGAGGCCGGCGATCGCGGCATCGCGCAGGACTTCGCCGAAGTTGCTCTCGAGGTGGCCGTTCACGCGCATGCTGGAGGCACGGCCGTCGCGGTCGAGCAGGCTCCAGTACTCCATGCGCCCCTGCGCGCCGACCAGGAGCAGGCATTCGTGGTCGGCCAGGTCCTGCGGCACGCGCGGGGCCACACGGCGGCGCAAATAATCGGGCGAACAAGCCAGCACACGACGGTTGTCGGCGAGCTTGCGCGCGACCAGGCTGGAGTCGTCGAGCGGGCCGATCCGGATGGCGAGGTCCATGCCGGAGCCGATCAGGTCCAGGCGTTCGTCGTTGAGGTTGACGCTCAGCCGCACCGCCGGATAGCGGCGCTGGAACTCCGGCAGCAAGGGCGAGATGTACATGCGCCCGAACGAGGCCGAGGTGGTCACGCGCAGGATGCCGCTCGGCTCGCTGCCGGCCTGGCGCAGGTCGGCGGTCAGGGCTTCGAGCTCTTCGATCACCGCGCGGCCGCGTTCGGCCAGGGCGGTGCCCTCGGCGGTGGCATGCAATTGCCGGGTGGTCCGGTGCAGCAGGCGCACGCCCAGGTCGCGTTCGAGCCGTTTCAGGCGCTGGCTGGCGACCGCGACCGACAGGTCGAGGCTGCGGGCGGCGGCGCTGATCGAACCTAGATCGAGCACGCGCAGGAACAGGCTGAGGTCGGCGACACGGTCCATGGCATTCTCAACGAATCGTTGATAGTGATTCGTCATCTTGGGCGTTTTCCCACAAGATGCAACGGCCTAGGCTGCCGCATCGTTTCCGCGGACACGCCGTCATGCACGCTTCCTCCCCCGCTACGCCCGTCGCCCGCCGAGGCCTGCCGGTCGCGCTGTACGCGCTGACCGTCGGCGCCTTCGGCATCGGCACCACCGAGTTCGTGATCATGGGCCTGCTGCTGCAGGTCGCCGCCGACCTGCAGGTCGGCCTGGCCGCGGCCGGGCTGTTGATCTCCGGCTACGCGCTCGGCGTATTCGTCGGCGCGCCGGTGCTGACCATCGCCACCGGGCGCATGCCGCGCAAGGCGGTGCTGGTCGCGCTGATGGTGATCTTCACCATCGGCAACATCGTCTGTGCGATCGCGCCGAACTACACCGTGCTGATGATCGCGCGAGTGATCACCTCGCTCGCCCACGGCACCTTCTTCGGCGTCGGCGCGGTGGTCGCGACCGGGCTGGTGCCGGCCGACAAAAAAGCCTCGGCGATCTCGATCATGTTCACCGGCCTGACCGTCGCCACCTTGCTCGGCGTGCCGGCAGGCGCCTGGCTCGGCCTGCACCACGGTTGGCGTTCGACGTTCTGGGCGGTGGCCGTGATCGGCGTGATCGCCACCGTCGTCATCGCGACCCTGGTGCCGAAAGACGAGAATGCGCAAGAACCCGTCGCGCTGCGCAAGGAAGTCAAAGCGGTGGTGCATCCGCAGGTGCTGCTCGGCCTGGCGATGACCGTGCTCGGCTTCGCCGGCGTGTTCACCGTCTACACCTTCATCCAGCCGATCCTGACCCGCATCAGCGGGTTCGGCGAGGCGGCGGTGTCGCCGATCCTGTTGGTGTTCGGCGTCGGCATGATCCTCGGCAACATCCTCGGCGGGCGCCTGGCCGACAAACGCCTGGCCCCGGCCCTGATCTCGACCTTGATCGCGCTGGCGGTGGTGCTCGGGCTGATGACCTTCGCCCTGCACAACCAGATCGCCGCGATCGCCTTCGTCGGCCTGCTCGGCGTGGCCGCGTTCGCGACGGTGTCGCCGCTGCAGTTGTGGGTGCTGCAGAAAACCGATCCGGCCGGGCAGAACCTGGCGTCCAGCCTCAACATCGGTGCCTTCAACCTCGGCAACGCGCTCGGCGCCTGGCTCGGCGGCGCGGTGATCGAATACGGCCCCGGCCTCGACGCGATGACCTGGGTCGCGGCCTTGGTGACGCTGTCGGGTTTGGTGCTGGCGGTGTGGGCGGCGCGATTGGATGCGCCCGGGCGGAAAGCGGCGGTTGCGCGTCAGGAAAGCGAAGAAGCCGTTGCCGCATGCGCGGCGGGTTGAGTAGCTCGCTTGGTGCTCGGGTCGCTGCGTATGCCTTTGCTCTTGCTCGTCATCCCCGCGAAGGCGGGGGTCCAGGGCCGTGACATGACTCTGAAGTCGCTGCGGCCCGGCCAGGGCGTACAGCGCCCTGGCGTTCACGGATGCGCGAGCCAGTGGCTCGCAAGCGCATCCATTCACCCCCGCGTAGACGGGGATGACGGTGGAGAATGCGCGATTCTGCACCAATCACTCCACCGCAAAAAACCCCGGCAACCGAGTCAGCCGCTCGCCGAGGAATTGCAGGAACACCCGCGTGCGCAGCGGCTGGTAACGCCGCGACGGATACAGCAGGAAGGCCTCGTGCGGCGAGGCTTTCCATTGCGGCAACACCCAGGCCAGCTCGCCGCTGTCGATCAGGTCCTGCACCAACCACGCCGGTGCCAGTCCCAGGCCGCTGCCGATCAAGAAACTTTCACGTATGCCCAGCGAGTTGTTGATGCGATAGCGGCCCTTGGCGCTGAGCTTGACCGTCTCGCCGCCGGGGCCGTGCAGTTCGTAGTGCTCGCTGGCCCAGGCGAAGCGCAGGTAGTTGTGCGCCGGCACGTCTTGCGGCCGCTCGATTTCGGCGTGGCTGCGCAGATAGTCGTGCGAGGCGACCAGGCCGCGCGGCGACAGCGCGATGCGGCGCGCGACCACGTTCGGCGGCAACGTCCCTCCGAGACGCAGGGCGACGTCCATGCCCTCTTCGACCAGATCGACGAAACGGTCGTTGAGGATCAACTCGATCTCGATCTGCGGATACAGCGCAAGGAACTCCTGCACCAGGCGATTCATGCGCAACACGCCGACGCTGACCGGCGCGCTGACCCGCAACAGGCCGGCCGGGGTTTCGGTGGAACCGCGCGCGTCGGCGACCGCCTCGCCGTATTCCTCCAATACCCGCCGCGCACGTTCGTAGAACCGGCGGCCTTGTTCGGTCGGCGCCAGGTGGGTGGTGCTCCGCTGCAACAGGCGCACACCGAGGTCGTGTTCGAGTGCGGCGACGATCTTGCTGACCGTCGGCTGGGTCGTGTGCTGTTCGCGCGCGACCGCCGACAGGCTGCCGAGTTCGACCGCGCGCACGAAGGTCTGCATGGAGCGAAGCGTGTCCATCGGCGTCCCGCGTTGATGAGGAAAGCAGTCATTCCGATATGGAATGAGTGATATGCAATTTTGCCTGCTACCGTCCAGATTCGGAAGAACCTAATTTGAACCCCGTCAAATCCGCGACGCCTTACCCATCCAGGCCATGAAGATCTCTCCGCTCAAGCCCCTGACCGCCGCCTTGCTGGCGCTCGCTTTCATCGCTCCCGCGCAAGCCGCCGACAGCGGCCGCTGGGTCGGCAGTTGGATGGCCAGCCCGCAGCCGACCTGGGCCCCGGGTTTCATCCTGCCCAACGGCGCCCCGGCCGAGCTGCGCGAGCAGACCCTGCGTCAGGTCGCCCGGGTCAGCGTCGGCGGTTCGCGGGTCCGCATCGAGCTGTCGAACGCTTATGGCGACCGGCCCATCACCATCGGCGCGGCGCATATCGCCCGCAGCGCCGGCGGCGCCGCCATCGAGACCGGCAGCGACCGCGCGCTGACGTTCGGGGGCCAAGCTTCAGTGACGATCCTGCCGGGCGCGCCGGTGCTCAGCGACCCGGTCGAACTCGAAGTCGCCGCGCTGAGCGAGGTCGCGTTCAGCCTGTATCTGCCGCAGGCGACGCCGCTCAAGAACTTCCATTGGGAGGGCCGCCAGGACACCTACCTCGTCGCCGGCAACCGCGTCGCCGACGCCGCACTGGCCAAGAGCCAAGTACTGCAGACGCGCCCCTTCCTAAGCGGCGTCATCGTCGACACGCCACGGCCGACCCGCAGCGTGATCGCACTCGGCGATTCGATCACCGACGGCGCCGGCTCGACCCCGAACCGCAATCGACGCTGGCCCGACTTTCTCGCCGCACGCTTGGCGCAACGCGATGTCGCCGTGCTCAACGCCGGCATCTCCGGCGGCCAGTTGCTCAACGACGGCATGGGCGTCAGCGCGCTCGCCCGCTTCGAGCGCGACGTACTCGGGCGCAAGGCCGACGCCGCGATCGTATTGTTGGGCATCAACGATATCGCCTGGCCCGGCAGCAGCTTCGAACCCAAGCGCGAGGCCATGAGCGCCGAACGCCTGATCGCCGGCTACCGCCAACTGATCGCCCGCGCCCGCACCCAGTCGCTGCGCATCGTCGGTGCCACCTTGACCCCGTTCGAAGGCGCACTCGAAGGCTCGCCGGTCCACGGCTATTACCACCGCGACAAAGACCGCGTGCGCCAGGCGGTGAACGAATGGATCCGCAGCAGCGGCGAGTTCGATGCGGTGGTCGATTTCGATGCGGTCGTGCGCGACCCGCAACATCCCTCGCGCTTCCTGCCGGCCTACGACTCCGGCGACCACCTGCACCCCGGCGACGCCGGCTACCGCGCGATGGCCGCAGCCATCGACGAAGCCCTGCTGTTCGGTCGCTGATACCCCTTTCCTACGAGGACACCACCATGGATTACCGCACGCTCGGCCGTTCCGGCTTCAAAGTCTCCGCACTCGGCTTCGGTGCCGGCACCTTCGGCGGCAAAGGCCCGCTGTTCAGCGCCTGGGGCAATACCGACATCGAACAGGCGCGTCGTTTGATCGACCTGAGCCTGGAGGCCGGGGTCAACTTCTTCGACACCGCCGACGTCTATTCCGACGGCGCCTCCGAATCGATCCTCGGCGCGGCGATCAAGGGCCGCCGCGACGAGGTCGTGTTGTCGACCAAGCTGACCCTGCGCGCCGGCGACGGCCCGAACGAGGTCGGCGCCTCGCGTCACCATTTGCTGCGCGCCACCGACAAGGCGCTCCAGCGTCTCGACACCGACTACATCGACCTGCTGCAACTGCATCACTTCGATGCGATGACGCCGGTCGAGGAGGTGATGTCGACGCTCGACGACCTGGTCCGCGCCGGCAAGGTGCGCTACATCGGCGCGTCGAACTTCTCCGGCTGGCAGCTGATGAAATCGCAGGCCGCCGCCGACCGTTACGGCTATTCGCGCTTCGTCGCCAACCAGACCTATTACTCGCTGATCGGCCGCGACTACGAATGGGAGCTGATGCCGCTCGGCCAGGACCAGGGCGTCGGCGCGGTGGTGTGGAGCCCGCTCGGCTGGGGTCGGCTGACCGGCAAGATCCGCCGCGACCAGCCGCTGCCCGAAGGCAGCCGCCTGCACGACACCGCCGGCT
The DNA here is from genome assembly GCF_052078695.1 of Lysobacter sp. CA196. Classification (NCBI taxonomy): domain Bacteria; kingdom Pseudomonadati; phylum Pseudomonadota; class Gammaproteobacteria; order Lysobacterales; family Lysobacteraceae; genus Lysobacter; species Lysobacter sp. CA196. The sequence continues at coordinate 15,541 of NZ_JBQJIN010000042.1, forward strand.
TCGCCCCGCCGGTCGATCCCGAGCGCCTGTACCGCGTGGTCGACGCGCTCGACGAGATCGCCGCCGAAACCGGCAAGAGCGTGCCGCAGATCGCCTTGAACTGGCTGCTGCAACGGCCGACCGTATCGACCGTGCTGATCGGCGCGCGCAACGAGGAGCAACTGCGGCAGAACCTCGGCGCGATCGGCTGGAACCTCGATGCGGCGCAGATCGCGAAACTGGACGCAGCCAGCGCCGTCACGCCGCCCTACCCTTACTACCCGTATTGGAACGGACAATTCGCCGAACGCAATCCGGCGCCGGTCTGATCCTCACTCCCCCTCATCCCACGTCTCGTCCTGTCCTGGAGCCTTCATGAAAGCCGTCGCCCTGACCCGTTACCTGCCCATCGACGATCCGCAATCGCTGCTCGACGTCGAACTGCCCGCGCCGAGCGCGAGCGGCCACGACCTGCTGGTACGGGTCGAGGCCATCTCGGTCAACCCGGTCGACACCAAGGTGCGTTCGCCGAAACCGCAGGTCGAAGCGCAGCCGCGCGTGCTCGGCTACGACGCCGCCGGCGTGGTCGAAGCCATCGGCGAGGCAGTAACCCGTTTCAAGGTCGGCGACCGCGTCTATTACGCTGGCGACATCACCCGTCCCGGCACCAATAGCGAATTGCATCTGGTCGACGAACGCATCGTCGGCGCGGCGCCGAAGTCGCTGAGCGCGGCCGAAGCCGCGGCCCTGCCGCTGACCGCCATCACCGCCTGGGAGCTGTTGTTCCAGCGCATGCCCTACGACAGCGAACACGGCGGCCGCGGCAAGACCTTGCTGATCATCGCCGGTGCCGGCGGGGTCGGCTCGATCGCGATCCAGATCGCCAAGCGCGCCGGCTTCCGCGTCGTCGCCACCGCCTCGCGTGCGGAAACGGTCGAATGGTGCCGGCGCATGGGCGCCGACGAGGTGGTCGACCATCGCCAGCCGTTGGCGCCGCAATTGCAGGCACTCGGCATCGAGCAGGTTGACGCCGCGCTCAACCTGGCCGACACCGATCGTTATTGGGAGGCGCTGGGCGAATTGCTCGCACCGCAGGGCCACGTCGGCCTGATCGTCGAACCGAGCGGCGCCTTGAAGATCGGCGACCCGTACAAGGCCAAGTGCATCGGCATCCACTGGGAAATGATGTTCGCACGCCCACGCTTCCGCACCGCCGACATGATCGAACAAGGCCGCTTGCTCGACCGCGTCGCCGAGCTGATCGACGCCGGCGAACTCAAGGGCACCCACACGCAGACCCTCGGCAAGATCGATGCGCAGACCTTGCGCGAGGCTCATCGCCGCCTGGAATCGGGGGCGACCGTCGGCAAGTTGGTGTTGGCGGGGTGGTGAGGCGTTGACGGTCTACGCGAATCCCTTGTCGTCAGCCTTTCGCCTCATACAAGCATGACGCTGAAGACTCTTGGGGCCGGCATGCCGGCCCCTTCCCTTTCCTCTTTACTGACACCGACTCGGCTTCACGCCGCTTTCGGCGCCGAGCGCGCTTCTTCGTAGCTGTCGAACACCATCGAGGCCGAGGCCCTGCCCTGGGTCAATGAACGCAGGGTCGTCGTATAGCCCGACAACTGCGCCAGCGGCGCGCGTGCGGTCACGTCGGTACGACTGCCCTTGTCCTCGATCGACAGCACCCGGCCGGAGCGCCGTTGCAAGTCGCCGACCACATCGCCGACGTTGCCCGCGGGCGTGTCGACAACCAGCGCCATCACCGGTTCGAGCAAGGTCGTGCCGGCCAGCGCCAGCGCGGTCTTCAGCGCATCCGACGCGGCACGCTGGAACGCCAGTTCCGACGAATCCACCGCATGCGTCTCGCCGTCGACCAGGTTCACGCTGAGGCCGACCACCGGGTAACCGCGCGGACCTTCCGCCAGCGCCGCACGCAGGCCCTTCTCGGTCGCGGCGACGAAGTTTCTCGGCACCACGCCGCCGCTGGTGCGGTCGACGAACTCGAACTGACCGTCGCTGCGCGGCGTCACATCGATCACCACTCGCGCGAATTGGCCGGAACCGCCGTTCTGCTTCGACAACTTGCCTTCCACGCCCGACACCGGCTTGCTCGGCGTTTCCTGATAGGCCACGCGCGGCGAACCGGTGCGCACCTCGACGTTCCACTCCTGGCGCAGGCGTTCGACCATGACGTCGAGATGCAGCTCGCCCATGCCCCATACCAGTGTCTCGCCAGTCTCGGCATCCGTGCCGACGCGGAACGACGGGTCCTCCTGGGCCAGGCTCGCCAGGCCCTGTCCGAGACGAATCAGGTCGCTGGCCTTGCCGGCCGTCAGACGCCACGACAATACCGCCGGCTGGGCCTGGATCGCGTCCAGCACCAGCTTGCGCTCGACGCCGCTGAGGCTCTCGCCGCTGACCGCGTCCTTCCAGCCCGCCACCGCGACGATCTCGCCGGCATAGGCCACCTCGACATCCTGGCCGCGGTTGGCCTGCACGACCTGCAAGCGGCCGACACGCTGCGCGCGCCCACGACCCGAAGCCCACACCGTGTCGCCGACCCGCAAGGTGCCGGAGTACAGCCGGATGAACGACAGCGCGCCGTGCTCCTGGTGCACGATCTTGAACAACAGACCGCTCAAGGGCCCGCTCGCGTCCGCAGCGAGCGTCACCTCGCCCGCATCGCTTTCGGCCTGGACCGCAGGGCGGTCCAGCGGCGACGGCAGGTAATCGACGATCGCATCCAACAGCGTTTCCACGCCCTTGTTCTTGAACGCCGAACCGGCCAGCACCGGCGTGCCCGCGCCTTTCAAGGTGGCGCGTCGCAGCGCGGCCTTGAGCAGCGCCGCATCGATGACGCGCGCATCGAGGAAGGCCTCGGCGAGTTCGTCGTCGTGGTCGGCCACCTGTTCGACCAGGCGGTTGCGCAACGGCGCGTACTCGACGGCTTCTTCATCGCTCCAGGCGCGCCGCACGCTGGCACCGGCCTCATCCCACAGCACCACGCCGGGATCGACCAGATCGACCCAACCGCGCAACTCGCTTTCCGCGCCGAGCGGCCAACCGACCGGCCACGGCGTCGCATCGAGCTTATCGCGCATCTGCGCGAGTACGAGATCGAACGAGGCGCCGACGCGGTCCATCTTGTTGACGAACGCGATCAGCGGCACGCCGTGGCGACGCGCCTGGCGCCACACGGTTTCCGATTGCGGCTGCACGCCGTCGACCGCGCTGAACACGGCGACCGCGCCGTCGAGCACGCGCAGGGAGCGTTCCACTTCGATCGCGAAATCGATATGGCCCGGGGTGTCGATGATGGTCAGCCGGTGTTCGGCCTGGTCCTGCGGCGTCCAGAAGGTCTGCACCGCGGCCGCGCCGATGGTGATGCCGCGGCGCTGTTCGATCTCGGTGTAATCGGTGGTCGCGGCACCGTCGTGGACTTCGCCGACGCGATGGATGGCGCCGGTTTTCCACAACAGACGTTCGGTCAGCGTGGTCTTGCCCGCGTCGACGTGGGCGATGATGCCGAGGTTGCGCCAGCGGGAGGGAGTCGAAACGTTACGAAGCGTGGTGTTCATGAGAATGCTTGCCTTGTTGCCAACAGGGGAGGCCGCGCGTCCCTGTTGGCTACGAGGCGCGCGGCTAGGTTTGGGTGTCGGCCGTGGAATTCATGGCACGTTCTCCTTGGTTGTCCGGGTATTGCGATGGAGGGAGGCCGACTCGGAGACCTGTTCGGTCCGGGTCGGCGATAAACAGCGGGCAATAAAAAAGCACCCTTGCGGGTGCTCTGTTCTGGTGTGGCTTCGATCGGTCGATTACATCGACCCGGAACCGAAGATCACAGGAGGCAGGCGCACCCGGCCCGCGCTCTCGCGCTGGGCTTGCAGCGATATCAGTAGCGGGAGCGACTTCATGGGTGCGGTGCGACTGCGGTTTTGGGTGTGCATAGAGTAAGCCCGGCTCGGCAGGAGTCAATCGGGTCGGGCCCAGGATCGGTGGGATTTATCGTTCCACCTGATGCACAAAGACGGAGCAGGTTAACGGTCGAACGAGGATTCGCAGGCGCGCGAACCGTGCCCCCCTTTGCAGAAGGGGGCGAGCGCCCGGCGTGGGCTTCGCAGCTGAGTGGCGTACGCAGCGCGGGGGATTTGCTTTGGCTTTGACTGCAGAAAGAGCAAAAGCAAATCCCCCCTGCCCCCCTTTTCCAAAGGGGGACGAGTAGCAAACCGAGGCGGCATCGCCGCCTCGCGATTACGCTGCCTTGTCTTCGAGCTTGCGCTTGAGCACGGCCACCGCTTCGGCCCAGGGGTTGCCGCCTCGGCGTTTGCTGGTCGCCAGGACCAGATCCGAAGGCTCGAACACGTTGAGGTTGTGGGTGATCGGCGTGGTCAGGATGTACTGCGCGTCGGTGGCGCGCAGGAAGCGGCCGACTTTCTCGATGTTGAACACGTCCAAGTGGGCGAAGGGTTCGTCGATGAAGACGAAGCCGCCCGGTTGGTCTTCGTCGCGCAACAAGGCGACCAACAGCAACAACGACTTCATCACCTGCTGTCCGCCCGAGGCTTCGCCGTCGTCGAGGCCGATCCAGCCCTTGCGGTCGAAGTCGAAGCGCACCGACAGGCCGGCCTGGGCCAGGGCGACGTCGTCGTTGGCCAGTTCGGGCATGTCGGCGTCGACGCCGATGCCGGCGAGTTCGCCGAGCGCGGCGAGGTTCTTCTTGTAGCGACGCACGGTCGCGCGCAATACGTTGATGTAGGCGCCGCGCGCTTCCTGGGTCAGGCGCTTGGCCCGTTCCAGATGCGATTCGCGACGGCCGATGGAGTTTTCCAGTTCGCCGTGGTCGGCCGCGATCTTGTCGCGCAGCGGGATGCAGGATTCGTCGTCGACGAAACCGCCACGGGAAAGACGGTCGTCCATGCGCTCGATCTCGCGACGCACCGCCGAGGCGCTTTCGTATTCCTCGCGTGCGGCGGCGAGCGCGACGGCGCTGCGCCAGGCTTCGGGCATCATCGCGCGCTTGCGGCGGTAGTCCAGGATGCGCTGGATCAGGCTCTGGCGTTCGCCGTTGATCTGCTGGGCGCGTTCGCGCAGCTCGCGGGCGAGCGCGTCGATCTGGCCCTGGCGCTTGGCCGCGGCGATGCCTTCGGCCTTGTCCTGTTCGGCGGCTTCATCGATCTTGGCGCGCGCCTGCGCGAGCGCCGCGGCGGCTTCGGCGGCGGCCTCGGCCAGGCCAGGCAACCGCGCCTGGGCATCGGCGAATTCGGCCGCACGCGTGACCAGCTCCTGCGCCGCATCGAGCCCCATCAGGCGCGATTGTTCGGCGTCGACGCGCTGGCTCAGTTCCTGCAGCTCGGCTTCGCGCGATTGGCTGCGCTGGGCGATCGTGGCGAGTTCGGCGCGCAGCTCGGCCAAGTGCGACTGGCGCGCACCGGTACCGAAGTGGTGCTGGGTACCGCCGATGTGGCGGCCGCCGCGGCTTTCGCGCAGATACCCCTTCTGGGTGATCCAGTCCTGCCCGGCCGGCAGGCGCGAACCGTGTTCGATATCGGTGACGCGGCGAATGCGGTCGAGCTGGCGCGGCAACCACGCCGGCGGGTCGGCCGAGAAGCGCACGACTTCGAGCAAGGTGCCGGCACCGGCCTTCGGCACCGGCGCGCGTTCGGCGACGATGAAGTGGCGGTACTGCTGGCTCTCGCCGAGCTTCCAGGCGACGCGTGCGTCCTTGGGGTTCTCCAGCACCAACAGATGCCGGTACGGCGCGAGCACGGCCTCGATCGCGACCGACCATTGCGGGTCGGTGATCTCGACCAGTTCGGTCAGCACATGATGCTTGATCCCGGCCTGGTCGAGGCCGGCGCGGAAATCGCGCTCGAACGGCTCGACGATGCGGCCGCCACCGCTGAGGGCGGCGATCTGCGCGGAAATCTCGCCGCTGCGCTTGCGGTCGCGCTCGGCTTCGAGCTTGAGCTCGGCCTGGCGGCGACGGCCGTTCTCGACGCTCGCGCTGAGCGCTTCGACGTCGATGGCGCCGCGCTGCGCCTGCAGCTTGGCCAGTTCGTCGCGACGCTTGACCAGCATCTCGGCGTCGCGCGCGGCGTCGCGCGCCTGGGTGAAGACCTGTTCGCTGGCTGTCACCTGGCGGCGCGCTTCGCGCATCGCTTCCTGCAGCACGTCGCGGCCGGTCGCGGCGACGGCATCCTGCGCGCGCATCTCTTCCAGCACCCGCTCGCGTTCGCGCAAGGCGCGGCGCAGGCCGGTCAAACGCGGCTTGGCGCCGTCGATCACCGCGCGCTGATCGGCCAGTTCGACCTTCGGCGCGATTTCGCTTTCCAGGCGCTGGCGCTGATTGCGCAGGGCATTGCCTTCCTCGAACGAACGCACGTCGGCCTTGGCCGATTCCAGGCGCAGATGCAGGCCGGCCAGGTCCTGGCCGAGCTGCTGCAGTTCCTTCTCGACGTCGAACTGCTCGGTGCGGGCGCGCTGGTAGTCGTCGAGCACGGCCTTGTCTTCGAACACGTCGAAGATCAGCTGCAACAGTTCGCGCGGCGAATACTGACAGAGCTTGTCGGTTGCGCCCTGTTCCAGGGTCAACACGCGGCAGATCGCTCGGGTCAGGCCGGCACCGGCCAGGCGCACGCGGTAATCGCGCACGCCGAGCCATTCGCCGCCCTGTTCCAGGGTTTCCACCGGCGTGTCGCCGGCGACGATCTGGTAGTCGCGGCTCCAGTCGCCGCCGCGCTTGCGGATGCGGCAGGCCAGGGTGACCACGTCGTCCTTGATCGGGAAGAACGGCCGGCCGCCGCGCCGGTCGGGGCGGTTGCTGACCACTGCGCGCAACCAGGCATAGGGCTTGCCATTGTGGCGCAGATAGGTCTTGTAGTCGCGGGCGGTGTCGCGATCCTCGATCGCGAGCAGGGTGCGCAGCGCATCGAGCAAGGTGGTCTTGCCTGAGCCGTTGGGGCCGACCACGGTGACGATGGAGGCGTCCAGCGGCAGCTGGAAGCGCTGCCAATAGTCCCAGTGCACGAGTTCGAGCGAGCGGAATTCAAACATCGGCCGCGGCCTCCTCGTCGTGCTTCAGTTCGGTCGATGCAGTCGTTTCGTCGTCGTTGTCGGCAGCGGCCGCGTCGTCTGCGACGATCTGTGCATCCGAATCGACTTCGACCTCGGGTTCGACATCAACATCGTCATCGGCAATTTCGCCAGCGGCGGCCTCGGTTTCATCCATGGCGATCTCCGGCAACGGCTCCGCGGCGCCGGCGTCGAGCGCCAGGGCGGATTCGTATTCCGCATTCGCCTCGGCATAGGTATCGAGGTCGGAATAGATGCCGGCCTCGATGTCGGCCAGCAGCGCCGCATCGGCCTCGGCTTCGGCCGCGCTCTCGCCTTCGGGTTCGGCCTGGTCGGCGCTGTAATGGCGCGCTTCGGCGACCACGAAAGACAGCGCGCCGTTCATGACCCGGCCGGCGATGCGTTCGTAATCCAGGGCCAGATCCAGCAACGGTCCCTCATGGATGCGCTCCTTGCGGCGGACGATGAAGCCCTGTCGCGCCAGCGAACCCAGGTTGAACTGGATGCGGGTCTTGCCGCCGAGCTTTTCGCCGAAGTCGGCGAGCAAGGTGCGTTCGTTGATCGGTTCGACCACTTCGGCACCGACCGGAATCGGCTTGAGCTCGGCGAACATCTGCTCCTGGTCCTGATCGCGGTCGGCCTGCTGGCGCGCGATCTGGCGCTGGCGCTTGGGCAGCACCAGCAGTGCCCACAGCACCACCAACAGCGCGATGGCGTCGCGGTCGAGTTGCAGGTTGGTCGAGGACCAGGCCTTGGCGCTGCCGAACACCGCCGATTCCTGCGGGCGGGCGATGCCGACCGCGATGTTGGCGGCGTAAGGGTGTTCGAGCAGGCGCAGGCCGGACGCGGCGAGGCGGCGGTCGAGGTCGTTGCGCTGTTCGGCGTCGGTCAGCAGTTCGCGCACGGCTGCATCGTCGCGCGGCAGCCAACGCTCGGCGATCAGCCGCGCGATCAAAGAGGCGATGGGATCGTTCATCAGGTGTCTGCGGTGTCCTTGGTCGCTTTGGCGCGCTTGCCCGAAGGCGCGGCGCCGCGCCCGGAGGCGGTCTTCTTGGGTTTGGCCGCGGCCTTGGCTGCGTCCTGGGACGCATCGCCGCCGTCGGGGGTTTCGTGCTTCGCCGCGCGTTTGCGCGGCGCGCGCGCGGCCAGGCGCATTTCCTCGGTGATCGTTTCGAGGCGGCCGCGGCTCATATAAGCCACGCCGGCACGATCGACGATCTCGAATTCGGGCTCGACCCGCCACGACAGCGGCAACCGCGCCATCGAGGCGCTGACGCCGTTGCGGTTTTCGGCGCCGGGATCGCCGATCAGGCCGAGCAAGGACAAGCGATAGGCGCTGATCGAGAAACTGTCCTGCGGTACCACGTCGATCAGCGCGGCGGCGTCGCCGGTCAGCGCAGTCAACTCATCCAGCCAGCGCTCGGCGAACTGGAAGTCGGTCGCCGCGGCCGGCGAGGCGTCGGTGTCGGGCGCGGCCTGCGCCGGCGGCAGCGACTGGTCTTCGCGCGCTTCGCGCTCGCGTTCGACCAGTTCGTACTCGGCCACGTCGAGCGCGATCGGCGCCAGCATGAAAGCCGGTATCGCCGAACGCGCGAGCACATCGTCGGCATGCGCGGCGAGCGCTTCGATGTCGAGCCCGCGCAGATAGCGGTTCACGTCCGAAGACGACAGACCGCTCGCGCCCAGGTGCACGCGATGGCGGTCGAGCTGGCTCAGCGCGCGCTGGAACACCGAGGCTTGGCGCAGCATCGCGCTCTGGGCGCGGCCGATCTGCTGGGCGACACGGTGGGTGTGGCTGTCGAGTTCGACGTCCGAGGAAATCTCCTCGACGATCTCGGTGCCCTTCTCGATCCAGCGCCAGGCCGACTGCAAGGTGCCGGCGGCGCGCTGGATGCGGTGCTCGGAACCGCTCAGCACGGCCTGGTCGAAGTCCTCGCGCAATTCGTTGAGGCGCGACAGCAGGTGTTGCAGGTCGTCCGAACGCACCCGGCCGACCGCCTGGCCGGCGGCGATCTGCGCGGTGACGTAGGCGAGTTCGTCGCCTTCGCGGTTGAACTGCAGCAGCAGGCCGATCGAGGCCAGCGCTTGGCGCCCGACCGGGCTGATGCGGTAGCGCTGGGTTTCGCCGTCCCACAGCAGCAGGTCGTTCTCGCGCAGGCGGCCGATCACGGTGTCGAACTTGACCGGGTCGAGGTAGCCGAAGTGTTCGCGCAACTCCTGCGGCGTCCAGTCCGGGGCCTGGCCGCGTTCGCCGATGGCGCGCAGCACCAGCAGCCGCACCATCACCGATTCTTCGCCGCCGTGGAACAGGGTCGAGAACGCGCGCAGCAGATCGCGCGCGCCCAGCAGCGGCTGCAGGTCGGGCAGGTCGGCGGCGACGATGTCGGCGCGCAGGTAGTCCTGGAGGCTGGGGTCTGGGGCGGCGTCCATGGACTCGGGACTACGGAGGGTCGGGCATGTTCGGCGATGGGTCCGGTCCGTGACAACCGTTGCAATCCGCCGCGTTCGGTGCCTGTCCTCTCGCGGTTTTGACGCGGACCTTGAATTAGCACGGCTTTCCCGGCATCGTGCACAATCCATACGCCAGCGTATCCAGCCAGCATGTCCACGGCCGCCAGCCACTCCGCCCCGCATCCGCTCTATCCGCAGTTGTTCGCACCGCTGGACCTGGGCTTCTGCACCCTGCCCAACCGCGTGCTGATGGGCTCGATGCACACCGGCCTGGAAGACAAGGCCGCCGACTTTCCCAAGCTGGCGGCCTATTTCGGCGAGCGCGCCGCCGGCGGGGTCGGCCTGATCGTCACCGGCGGCTTCGCCCCGAACATCGTCGGCTGGCTCAAGCCCTTCGGCGGCAAACTCAGCTGGCCCTGGGAAACCGCCAAGCACCGCCAGGTGACGAAGGCCGTGCACGAGCACGGCGGGCGCATCTGCATGCAGATCCTGCACGCCGGGCGCTATGGGTATCACCCGCTGCAGGTGGCGCCGAGCAAGCTCAAGGCGCCGATCAATCCCTTCACCCCGCGCGCACTGTCGGCCGGCGGCGTCGAGCGCCAGATCAAGGCCTTCGTGCGCACCGCCCGGCTCGCCCGCGAGGCCGGCTACGACGGCGTCGAGGTGATGGGTTCGGAAGGCTATCTGCTCAACCAGTTCACCGTGCCGCGCACCAACAAGCGCAAGGACGCCTGGGGCGGCGACACCGCCCAGCGCATCCGCTTCTGCGTCGAGATCGTGCGCCGCATCCGCGAGGCCTGCGGGCCGGACTTCATCATCATCTACCGCCTGTCGATGATCGACCTGGTCGACGAAGGCTCGAGCTGGGCCGACGTGGTCGTGCAGGCCAAGGCCATCGAAGCCGCCGGCGCTACCCTGATCAACACCGGCATCGGCTGGCACGAAGCGCGGGTGCCGACCATCGCCACCTCGGTGCCGCGCGGCGCCTTCACCGGCATCACCGCGCGGCTCAAACCCGAGGTCGGCCTGCCGCTGATCACCACCAACCGCATCAACATGCCCGAGGTGGCCGAGCGCATCCTCGCCGCGGGCGAGGCCGACATGGTGTCGATGGCGCGGCCGCTGCTGGCCGATTCGCACTGGGTGGCGAAGGCGCGCGCGCAGCGCAGCGCCGACATCAACACCTGCATCGGCTGCAACCAGGCCTGCCTGGACCACGTGTTCCAGAACAAGCACGCCAGCTGCCTGGTCAATCCGCGCGCCTGCGCCGAGACCGAGCTGAACTACCTGCCGACCCGCGCGCCCAAGCGCATCGCCGTGGTCGGCGCCGGCCCCGCCGGCCTGGCCTGCGCGACGGTCGCGGCCGAGCGCGGCCACCGGGTGACCCTGTTCGACGCCGCCGACGAGATCGGCGGCCAGTTCAACCTGGCCAAGAAGATTCCCGGCAAGGAAGAGTTCCACGAAACCCTGCGCTACTTCGGCGGCAAGCTCGAGCAGACCGGGGTCGAGTTGCGCCTCGGCACGCGCGCCGACGCGGCCGCGCTGGCCGGCTTCGACGAGGTCGTGCTGGCGACCGGCATCGCCCCGCGCCAGGTGAACTTCCCGGGCGTCGATCACGCCAAGGTCTGTTCCTATCTCGACGTGCTCAAGGGGCACGTGGTGCCGGGCAAGCGGGTGGCGATCATCGGCGCCGGCGGCATCGGCTTCGACGTCGCCGAGTACCTGGTCCACGAAGGTCACTCGGTCAGTCTGGACCCCGCGCGCTGGCGCGCCGAATGGGGCGTCGACCTGGGTTATGGCGACAACCGCGGCGGCCTGGTTGCGCCGCAGCCGGAACCGCCGGCACGCGAGGTCTGGCTGTTGCAGCGCAGCCCCGGCAAGCCCGGCGCGAAGCTCGGCAAGACCACCGGCTGGATCCACCGCGCCACCCTCAAGGCCAAGCAGGTGCGGATGATCGGCGGGGTCGAGTACGTCGGCGTCGACGACGAAGGCTTCCGCATTCGCGTCGACGGCAGCGAGCAGTTGCTGCCGGTCGACCAAGTGGTGATCTGCGCCGGCCAGGAGCCGTTCAAGCCGCTCGCCGCGGCGCTCGCCGACAGCGGCAAGCCGGTGCACGTGATCGGCGGCGCCGACGTCGCCGCCGAACTCGACGCCAAGCGCGCGATCGACCAAGGCAGCCGCCTGGCGGCTGCCTTGTAGAAAGCCATAGCAGCCGGCTTGCGGCTGCCTTGTAGAGAGCCGTAAGCAGCCGGCTTGCGGCTCTGCCTGGTAAATAGATGCAGCAGTCGCTTGGCGCCTGCGTTGCAAGTACATGCACAGCCACCGCATTGCGGCTGTGCTGTAGCGAGGCATCCAAGCGCCGAGTCGCCGCTCGCCTGCAGCGATACATATATATGTCTGCGGCGTAGCGTTTAACGGCCGCAGCCGGCTCGATGCAGGCCAGGAACGCTCGCCTTGATGGCCGCGCGGCACCCCAGGGGTCGTGATCGCGGCTTGCGCCGCTCCTACCCCTGGGGTTCGAACCGCCTGGACAGGGCCCGAATCCAGCCGATTCCCGAGTCCACCCACGGTCGGAGACGCCAAATCGACGCTCCAGGCGGCCTCGAACCGATCGGCTCAGAGCTCGCTGAGACGACGCGGCACGGTTCGTGCCGGGCTGAAGCCCAATGAAACCAAGGGCCTAGGCCCTATTCAGAATAAAAACTCCAACTAATTTAGAAACTTAGAAATTGTCATTCAGGGTTTGTTTGGCAAGCCGTCGCTACCTTGCGCCAACTTTTCCGCCACCCCTGCAGAGGTGGCATCCCACACCGCCCGCGTCGGACAAGACACGGTTCCCGGTGACGGGGCAAAGCGCGCCGTAGAGCCGCCGCCCTCCCCAGTACGCCATGCGGCCTCACCGCTGTCGCCATCTCCCGATTCATGGAGATGGAAGACGAAGTGCGGCCAGCGCAACGGAGCAAGGAGTCAACGATGAAACTGGCCTGGATCCTGTGGTTGGCTTCGGTACTGCCGCCACAAACCGCCGATTCGCTGTGTTTGAGCACCACCGTATACCTGGAAGCCCGCGATCAATCCCTGCGCGGCCAGCAAGCCGTCGCCGAGGTCGCCCTGCGTCGTCGCGACAGCGGCCTGTGGGGCTCGACGGTCTGCCAGGTGGTCACCGCCAATAAGCAGTTCGCCCCGAGCCTGGTCTCGCCGGGCACCCGCCTGAACAACAGCGAGGCCTGGACCGAGTCGGTCAACGTCGCCCTGGCCGCCGAGCGCAACTGGGCCCTGCCGGCCGGTCAGCGCAAGGAAATCGTGCCGGGCGCGAGCCACTTCGCCGCCCTCGCGATCGCCAGCCCGTCCTGGCGCAACGCCTACCAGGTCGCGACCATCGGCGATCACACCTTCTACAAGGTGCAGAAGCTCAAGCCGCGCCGCGTCATCGCCGAGGCCGAGTTGCCCCAAGGCATCAGCAAAGGCTGATGCCTCATAAGAGCTGATGCATCGGCGCAAGCCGGTGCCACGTTAACGGCCAGCGCATAGCGCCGGTGCCGTAACGCTCCGTTGCAGTCTCCTCCTTGAGGATACGAAGCAGGTCGGTGATAGTCGCCGACCTGTTTTTTTTCTTTCCATGGAGGCGTTAAGCATGAAGCTCTACAGCAAGCCCGGTGCGTGTTCGACCGCCGACCATATCGCCCTGCAGTGGACCGGCGGCGCGTTCGAAGTCGAAGTGATGGACAAGGACTCGATCAAGGAGCCCGCCTTTCTCGCCATCAATCCGGCCGGCGCGGTGCCGGCGGTGGTCGACGGCGATTTCGTGCTGACCCAGAACGCCGCGATCATGGGCTACATCGCCGACAACTTTCCGCAGGCGCAGCTGACCGGCGACGGCAGCGCGCAGCAACACGCCGAAGCCGCGCGTTGGCTGGCCTTCGTCAACTCCGACGTGCATCCGGCGTTCCTGCCGATCTTCGCGCCCGGCAAGTTCCATCCCGATCCGGCCCAGGCCGATGCCCTGCGCCAACACGCACGCGAGCGTCTGCGCGGCCTGTATGCGACGGCCGAACAGCGCCTGGCCGATCGCGAATGGATCGCCGGCTTCCGCAGCTACGCCGATCCTTATCTCTACATCACCCTGCGCTGGGCCGATGCGGTCAAGGTCGACCTGTCCGGCTACGAGCACCTGGCCGCGTTCAAGCGCCGCATGGAAGCCGATGCCGGCGTGCAGGCGGCGTTGAAGGCCGAAGGCCTGATTTAAGGCCTAGTGCGTGCATCGCAGAGCGACGCATCGATGGATGCGTCGCTTTGCTGCGCCGATGCGACAACAGCAGCCGCGTCGACCTTGGAGTAAGAGCGGCGCAAGCCGCGACAGGCGAAGCGATGCGGCCGCAATACGATGAGCAACGCGCAAGAACGGGGCATCAGTGCCCAGATCTGCGGCCACACGCACGAACCGATATCGTCATCGATCGAAAGATCACGGTCGCGGCTTGCGCCGCTCCTACCCTTTAGATCATCGCTCCAGGAATAGGCGACACAAACCGTCTTACGATCAAACCCCGGCCGCGAAGCGGTCTTCGATCTCCGCAGCGATATTGTCCTTGCGCACCTTGGCCAAGGCGGCACTGAGGTCGGGCAGCAACTCGGCGAGCTCTTCGCTGTTGCCGCAACGCTCGATCTTCAGCTGCAGGAAATAACCGCGCAGGCCGAGGTGCTCGCGCACGGTTTCGGTCATCAGGGTGTACAGCGTCTGGTAACGCTGCGCCGCATCGGCAGGCGATACCGGCGGCGGCACCACTGCGGCAAAGGCGATGCCCGGCGTCGGCGCATGTGCCGTCATCGTCGCGGCCACGGCCGCCGACGAGGCGATCAAGCCCATCGTTTCCAATTGTTCCAACGCATCGGTCGGGCCGTGCAGGCTGCCGATCAGATCGCGCAGGTGGCGCACACTGCGATCGCCATCGACGATCAGCAGGATCGAACGCAAGACCGGCGGCAATTTGCGCGAGCGGTTCTGGATTTCGTCTCGACCGTCGTTGGTCTTAACCGGCATATCGCTGTCGCGCATGGTATTCCCCGTGTTGAATCCCGTCGCACGACGGATGTCCGAGGCCGGAGGGCGCGGCATCTGTTCCCCAGGCCGTGCGCATTCGCGCGCGGCCACGCCGTCGTCCTCCCGGCTGGTCCGGGACTATGCCATGTCGCACCATGGCGTTTCTGTGTCCTATTCGACGTTAGTCGTATGCCGCAATCGCTACGCTGGGCGGCGCGCGCGCAAACGAAAAGGCCAGGCACGAAGCCTGGCCTTTTGCGTGGCCGTCCTGCGTTTATGCCGCCGGCCCGGAAGCCGGCGGCGCGCGCTCAGCGCTGCTCGATCGGCACGTAGGCGCGGTCTTCCGGACCGGTGTAGTTCGCGCTCGGGCGAATGATCTTGCCGTCCTCGCGCTGCTCGATCACGTGCGCGCTCCAACCGGTGGTGCGGGCGATCACGAACAACGGGGTGAACATCGGCGTCGGGATGCCCATCATGTGATAGGCCGAGGCCGAGTACCAATCCAGGTTCGGGAACATTTTCTTCAGGTCCCACATCAGGTTCTCGATGCGCTCGCTGACGTCGAACAGGGTCTGGTTGCCGCCGTCCTTGCACAGGCTGCGCGAGAGCTCCTTGATGATCGGGTTGCGCGGGTCGCCGACCGTATAGACCGGATGGCCGAAGCCGATCACGATTTCCTTGCGCTCGACCCGGGCGCGGATGTCGGCCTCGGCCGCATCGGCATCGCCGTAGCGCGAGATGATGTCCATCGCGACTTCGTTGGCGCCGCCGTGCTTCGGCCCGCGCAGCGCGCCGATCGCACCGGTGATGCACGAATGCAGGTCCGAACCGGTGCCGGCGATGACGCGCGCGGTGAAGGTCGAGGCGTTGAACTCGTGCTCGGCATACAGGATCAGCGACTTGTCCAGCGCATCGGCATGCAGCGCGCTCGGCGGCTCGCCGTGCAGCAGATGCAGGAAGTGCGCGGCGACGCTGTCGTCGTCGGTCTCGCAGTCGATGCGGCGGCCGTTACGGGTGAAGTGCCACCAGTACAGCAGCATCGAACCGAAGCTGGCGATCAGGCGGTCGGCGATGTCGCGCGCCTCGGAGGCGACATGGCCTTCGCGCTCGGGCAGCACCGTGCCGAGCACCGAGCAAGCGGTGCGCAGCACATCCATCGGGTGAGCATTGGCCGGCACCAGCTCCAGCGCGTCGGTGACGATCGCCGGCAGGCCGCGCAGGCGCTTGAGCTTGATCTTGTAGGCCTTGAGCTGCGAGGCCGTGGGCAGCGCGCCGTGCACCAGTAGGTGCGAGACTTCCTCGAAGGTCGACTTGGTCGCCAGGTCGTGGATGTCGTAGCCGCGGTAATGCAGATCGTTGCCGCTGCGGCCGACGGTGCACAGCTCGGTATTGCCCGCGGCGGTGCCGCTGAGGGCCACGGATTTCTTGGGCTTGGGCAGGGTCTGTTGCGTATCGCTCATGGTCCGTCCTCGAAAGTTATCTGTTGTTCCTTGTTCCCTCTCCCGCTTGCGGGAGGGGGCAAGGGTGAGGGCGCGCGAATTCCGGCTACCTCGGTGGCTGGAAGTGTCGCGGGCCCTCATCCGGCCTGTCGGCCCCTTCTCCCGCTTGCGGGAGAAGGTAAATCAAGTACTCCCCCGCTTGCGGGAGAAGGTAAATCAAGTACTCCCCCCGCTTGCGGGAGAAGGTAAATCAAGTACTCCCCCCGCTTGCGGGAGAAGGTAAATCAAGTACTCCTCCCGCTTGCCGGAGAAGGGAAGTCAGAGCCCCTCTCCGCTTGCGAGAGAAGGGAGTTGGTAACGTCAGCCGTTCTTCTTGGCGAACAACGCGTCGAGCTTGCCTTCGAAAGCGTGGTAGCCGATGCGGTCGTACAGCTCTTCGCGGGTCTGCATCGTGTCGACCACGTTCTTCTGGTGACCGTCGCGGCGGATCGCCTGGTAGACGTTCTCGGCGGCCTTGTTCATGGCCCGGAACGCCGACAGCGGATACAGCTGGATGGCGACGCCGGCCGAGGCCAGTTCGTCGCGAGTGAACAGCGGCGTCTGGCCGAACTCGGTGATGTTGGCCAGCACCGGCACCTTGACCGCATCGACGAAGCGGCGGTAGGTCGGCAGATCGTAGGCGGCCTCGGCGAAGATGCCGTCGGCGCCGGCCTCGACGCAGGCGATGGCACGTTCGATCGCCGCATCGACGCCGTCGACCGCGATCGCGTCGGTACGCGCAATCAGGAAGAACTCGGGATCGGTCTTGGCGTCGGCCGCGGCCTTGACCCGGTCGACCATTTCGTCGGCCGAGACGATTTCCTTGCCCGGACGATGGCCGCAACGCTTGGCGCCGACCTGGTCTTCGATATGGCAGCCGGCCGCGCCGGCCTTGATCAGCGACTTGACCGTGCGCTCGATGTTGAACGCGCTCGGGCCGAAGCCGGTGTCGATGTCGACCAGCAGCGGCAGATCGCAGACGTCGGTGATGCGGCGCACGTCGATCAACACGTCTTCGAGCGTGTTGATGCCCAGGTCCGGCAGGCCCAGCGAACCCGCGGCGACGCCGCCGCCGGACAGATAGATCGCGCGATAACCGGCACGCTTGGCGAGCAGCGCGTGATTGGCGTTGATCGCGCCGATGACCTGCAACGGCGATTCTTCGGCGAGCGCGGCGCGGAACTTCGCGCCAGCGGACAGTAGCGTCATCTTGGAACTCCGGATGGCCCGGGCGGGGCGATCCGACATTTTAACCCGCCTCGCCGGCCCGCCGATGACGGCCCCGTACAGTCGCCGCCGCGCCGGCCGCGACCCAGGTCGCATACCGGCGTGCCGGCTCAACCGTGCTGGCGGGCCGACCTGTCGTGGCGCTCGGGGCCTTCGCTCTTGCGCACCACCACTTCGACCGAGTCCAGCCCTTCGACCTGGTAGCGCCCTTCCTGAGTGCGCAGACAGGCCACCAGATTGCGCAAAGTCGCCTCGTTCAGGCGCAGATGCAGGGCCTCGCCGTCGGCTTGCGCGCTGTTGCGCGGCGCCGGCTCGAACACGATCCGCGCCGACGGGCCGATCAGGCTGAAGGGTTTGCCGAACGGCAGGCGCAAGGGCAGCAGGGCGAGCAATTCGCCGACCTGGCGCGAGTCCAGGGCGATCTCGGTGACCGGCCGGCGCAGCAGCCGTTTGTGCTGGCGCCACTCCAATTGCTCGGTATAGACCATCGCCGAACTGGAGCCTTCCTGCGCAGACCCCTCGTGCAGGCGCTGGGCGATCTGCGGGTCGTCGAGCAAGGATTCGCGATCGATCTCGGTCACCCACAGCGGCAGGTAATCGAGGAACACGTCCAGCACCCGCAAGGTCGACCAGCGCTTGAGCGCGAATTCTTCCTCGTTGGTGATGCCGACCGCCTGCAGGAACTCGACCCGGCCGTTCTCGGTTTCGATCGCCGGCAGTTCGGGATCCGGCACGAACGCCACCGCCTGGATGTGGCTGCTGCTGTCGGCGGCGATCGGGCCGTTGGCGTTGAGGTAATGCCCGGCATGGAACACGTTGCCGCTTTCGAACACGTAGCGAGCCAGGTTCTGCAGGAAATCCGGCACCCAGGCCGGCGGCTCTTCGCTGTCGTCCGGGTTGGCCAGGCGGAAGGTCAGTTCGAACCCGAAACCGCTGAGCTGCGGATCGTCGGAGGTCTTGCCGTGCAGCTCGCTGAATCCGTAGGTGACGAAATGCCAGTGCGGTACAGGGGTGATGCGTTTGTAGGCGCGAATGCCCGCCAAGGGTTCGCTGCCGCCGTTGCTGAGAGGGCCGTAGTGCTTGGGCTCCTGACGCAGATACAGCCGGCTCAAGGCCCGGTCGATCGCGTCCCAGCCGGGCGCGCTGTCCTGTTGTGCATCCATTACGCGTTCTGCCTCGCTTTTGGCGATGAGAGCGGACGTACCCGCACACTGGGGCCGATGCTAACGCGACTGCGGAAAAAGTTCTGTCAAGAAGCCTATCGCCAACGAACCCGGCCCTCAACCGCCGGCATCGGCCCCTCGCGCCAGGGCGCGGCGGACCTCGTCGAGCGCCGCCGGGTCGTCGAGGGTGGACAGATCGCCCGGGTCGCGGTCTTCGGCCAGGGCCTGGATCGAGCGCCGCAGCAACTTGCCCGAACGCGTCTTGGGCAAAGCGTTCACCACGTATACCCGCGCCGGCCGCGCGACCGCGCCGAGCTGCTCGACCACGCAGCGCTGCATGCCGGCCGCGGCCTGGGCCGGGTCCTGGTCGGCGGACTGCTTGAGGGTGGCGAACACCACCGGCACCTGTCCCTTGAGCTCGTCGTGCACGCCGACGACCGCGGCCTCGGCGACGCTGGCGTGGCTGGCGACCGACTCCTCGATCTCGCGCGTGCCGAGGCGATGGCCGGCGACGTTGATCACGTCGTCGGTGCGGCCGAGGATGAAGGTGTAGCCGTCCTCGTCGCGGATCGCCCAGTCCAGCGAGCTGTACAGCAGCTCCTTGAAATGGCCGAAGTAACTCGACAGGAAGCGCGCGTCGTCGTTCCACACCGTGGTCATGCAGCCCGGCGGCAACGGCGGCACGATCACCAGCACGCCCTTCTGGCGCGGGCCGACATCCGCACCGGTGGCTTCGTCGATCACCCGCAAGTGATAGCCCGGCGTCGGCAAGCCCGACGAACCGAACTTGACCGGTTGCAGATCCAGACCGGGCATCAAGGACAACACCGGCCAACCGGTTTCGGTCTGCCAGTAATTGTCGATGATGGTCTTGCCGATGCCTTCGGTGATCCAGTGCGCGGTCGGTTCGTCGAGCGGTTCGCCGGCGAGGAACAGCCACTGCAGCTTCGACAGGTCGTGCTTCTTCAGCCACGACGCGTCCTGCTTCTTCAGCACGCGGATGCCGGTCGGCGAGGAGAACATGGTGCGCACGCCGTACTGCTCGCAGATGCGCCACCAGATGCCCGGGTCCGGATTCGTCGGCAGCCCTTCGTACAACACCGAGGTCGCGCCGGCGATCAGCGGGCCGTAGACGTTGTAGGAATGGCCGACCGCCCAACCGACGTCGGAGGTCGAAAACATCACCTGCCCGGCGCGGATGTCGTAGATCGACCACATCGACAAGGCCAGCGCGACCGCGTAGCCGCCGACGTCGCGCTGCACGCCCTTGGGCTTGCCGGTGGTGCCGGAGGTGTAGAGCAGATAGCTGGGCTCGTTCGATTCCAGCCACTCCACTTCGACCTGGGCGCCGTCGTGCTCGGCGCGCAACGCGGCGTAGTCGACGTCGCGGCCTGCGACCAGGGTCGGCTCCGGGTCGAGGCCGCGGCTGACGATCAACACCCGCGGCGGCGGCGACTGCGCTTCGGCGCAGGCGGCATCGACCAGGGGCTTGTAAGGGATGACCTTGCCGCCGCGGATGCCGGCGTCGGCGCAGATCAACAGCTTCGGCGTGGCGTCGTCGATGCGCAGGGCCAGGTTGTGCGCGGCGAAGCCGCCGAACACCACCGAATGCACCGCGCCGATGCGCGCGCAGGCCAGCATGGCGAACACTGCCTCGGCCATGTTCGGCATGTAGATCACCACCCGGTCGCCGCAACCGACGCCGAGCGACTTCAGGATCGCCGCGAAGGTATTCACTTCGCGATGCAGTTCGGCGTAGCTGACCTCGCGGGTCAGCCCGGTTTCGCTGGAGATCGCGACCAGCGCGGTCTGCTCGCCGCGCGCCTCGAGGTGGCGGTCGACCGCGTTGTAACACAGATTGGTTTCGCCGCCGGCGAACCAGCGCCGGAACGGCGGTCGCGAATAGTCGAGGATCTGTTGCGGCGGCTTGTGCCAGTGGATCGCCTGCGCCTGCTCGGCCCAGAACGCCTCGGGCTGCTCGATCGAGCGGCGGTGGAACGCTTGATACGACTCGACCTCGTCACGCATGCGGTTGCCTCGTGCGACCTGGGGGCTACCGCTCGCAGGCTAGACCAAGGGGCGGGCGGGTGGCGTTACGACTATGGTCTAGATCTTGAGGTGTTGGTGGGGTGTGAATGGGGGTTCGCGATTGGGGGCGCCCAGGAGTCGCTGCGGCCCCTGCCCTGGCTGTGGCTGTGGCTGTGGCTGTGGCTGTGGCTGTGGCTGTGGCTGTGGCTGTGGCTGTGGTCTTTGGCCTTTGGCTTTGGCTTTGGCCTTGGCCTTGGCCTTGGCTGTGCGCAGCCTAAGACTTGCGAAGGCAATCGAAGACCCGAAGGGCGGCGCGCAGGGATGCGCGCCGTTTTTCATCGGGACAAGGATGTCCCG
Organism: Lysobacter sp. CA196; assembly: GCF_052078695.1. Taxonomy (NCBI): domain Bacteria; kingdom Pseudomonadati; phylum Pseudomonadota; class Gammaproteobacteria; order Lysobacterales; family Lysobacteraceae; genus Lysobacter; species Lysobacter sp. CA196. Next base: position 36,339 of record NZ_JBQJIN010000042.1, read on the forward strand.
TATGAAAAATCCCCGCGGATGCACCGCTCGTACGGGCTTGTGATTCAAAGAAAGCATTTTTCTTGGGGCTGTCCTAGATAAGGATTCGATCTAGGATGCGAAATGGCGATAAGTCGTTGTCGGATAAGAAAAAAAGACCAACTTAGGCTGGTCGAGCTGTTCGTGGCCCAAGCGACA
>NZ_JBQJIN010000043.1:0-34576 GCF_052078695.1 Lysobacter sp. CA196
CTATTGAGGACGTGCTTGCGGTGGGGTGATGCACTTGGATGTTGACTCCGCCTAACCAAAGAAGTTGCTTTGTTTTGAATCACCGGCCCGCACGAGCGATGCCGACGCAGGGATCTACATACGGGACCTCCCTGTCCCGATGAAAAACGGCCTGCATCCATGCAGGCCGCCCTCCGGGTCTTCCATTGCATCGCAGGCCGAAGCTGCGCACGGCAACGGCATTAGCTAGGGCTAGGGCCAAGCAACGCCGCGAGACCGAAACAACGCGGTCGCGACTTGCGTCGCTCCTACCCTGGGGTTGCATGGAGCTACGACGCGAATATGTGGCAACGCGGTCGCACGCCTACCCCAAGGCCGCCTTGCGCCGCTGCGCCTGCCAATCGCTGCGCAACAACGCGTACAAGGCGGTATCCGAAAACACTCCCTGCACGATCCAGCGCTCGCGCAAATAGCCCTCGCGTACGAAGCCCTGGCGCTCGATGCTCTTGGTCGAGGCGGTGTTGCGCGGGTCGATGTCGGCTTCGATGCGGTTGAGGTCCATCGCCTCGAAACCGAAATCGATCAGCGCCGGCAGGGCTTCGCGCATGTAGCCGCGCGACCAGGCCGACACGGCCAGGGCATAGCCGATTTCGGCGCGGCGGCACGGCGGGTCGAGATTGAACAAGGTGCAGGTGCCGATCAGCGCGCCGTCGTCGACTCGCTGCAGGCCGAGTCGGAGGAAGTGGCCGGCGGCCATCGCCTCGCGGTCGCGGACGATCTGCGCATCGGCTTTATCGATCGAATCCCAGGGCGGCGAGCTGCCGTAGCGCATCACTTCGGGATCGGCGTAGATCGCCATCAGGGCGCCGGCATCGGCGGCGGCGAGCGGTCGCAACGACAGGCGTTGCGTGGTCAGGACGATTTGGTCGAAAGCGGTCATGCACGCAACTTTACCTGTCCGATGACGCGCAGCTCGACCCTGACGGCAGGCGCCGCCCAGGTCCGGCTCGACCGGGACCGGCGACGCGGCGCGCGACGCCGCGATGGCGTGTCTGCCGGAGCTGACGGCCGCCCGGCACGGCGCGACGATCCGCCCGGGTACGGATGCGCGCATTCAGCCGGTTGCCCGCGCCCCAGCGCGATTCCTGTCGCACCTGCCGGCCCGATTGCGCCCAAAGGCTATAATTCCGAGTCTTTGCTCGGGCCACGGCGCGCCACCGCCGTCCCGGCCGGGATGCCGTCCCGCCCCGCCAGCCAACCCGCGGCACCGCCGCGAGAGCCCGCCCATGACCAGCACCGCAGAACTCAGCTCGCCTTCGTCGGCGAATACGGACCTGACCAACAGTGTCCTCGACCCGGACTATTCGCTCGATCACAAGTACACCCGCCAGGAAGGCCGCATCTACCTGAGCGGCGTGCAGGCGCTGGTGCGCCTGCCGCTGATGCAGCGCCTGCGCGACCAGGCCGCCGGCCTCAACACCGCCGGCTTCATCTCCGGCTACCGCGGCTCGCCGCTGGGCGGTTTCGACCTGGAGCTGTGGCGCGCGCGCAAGTACCTGGAAGCCTCGGGGGTGAAGTTCACCCCGGGCCTCAACGAGGACTTGGGCGCGACCATGGTCTGGGGCACCCAGCAGACCAATCTGTTTCCGGGCGCCAAGGTCGAAGGCGTGTACGGCATGTGGTACGGCAAGGGCCCCGGCGTGGACCGCACCGGCGACGTGTTCAAGCACGCCAACGCCGCCGGCACCAGCAAGTACGGCGGCGTCCTGGCCCTGGCCGCGGACGACCACGCCTGCCGCTCCTCGACCCTGCCGCACGGTTCGGAAGGCGAGTTCACCAGCGCCATGATGCCGATCCTGAACCCGGCCGGCGTGCAGGACATCCTCGACATGGGCCTGATCGGCTGGGCCATGTCGCGCTTCACCGGGCGCTGGGTCGGCTTCAAGACCATCGCCGAGACCGTCGAGTCCTCGGCTTCGGTCGACGTCAATCCGCTGGCGCTGAACATCATCACCCCGGACGACTTCGTCATGCCGCCGGGCGGCCTCAGCATCCGTTGGCCCGACCCGCCGATGGACCAGGAAATGCGCCTGCACCAGTACGCGGTCAAGGCCGCGCAGGCCTTCGCCCGCGCCAACGGCATCGACCGCACCGTGATCGATTCGCCGAACGCGCGCCTGGGCATCATCACCACCGGCAAGAGCTACCTCGATGTGTTGCAGGCGCTGGAGTACCTGGGCCTGGACGAACGCGCCTGTTCCGAGCTCGGCATCCGCGTGTACAAGGTCGGCATGACCTGGCCGCTGGAGCCGGTCGGCTTGCGCGCGTTCGCGCGCGGCCTCGACGACATCCTGGTGGTCGAGGAGAAGCACGCCTTCATCGAAAGCCAGATGAAGGAGTCGATGTACAACTGGGACGGTGAGCGCCGTCCGTCGATCGTCGGCAAGTACGACGAAAGCGGCGAGTGGATCCTGCCCTCGACCGGCGAGCTGACCCCGGCCCGCATCGCCGGGGTGATCGCGCGCCGCATCCAGCGCTTCCACAACTCCGAGCACATGGAGAACGTGCTGCGCTGGATGGACGAGAAAGAAAGCGAGCTGGCCCTGCCGCGCGCCTCGTTCCCGCGCGTGCCGCATTACTGCTCGGGCTGCCCGCACAACACCTCGACCGTGGTGCCGGAGGGCTCGCGCGCGCTCGGCGGCATCGGCTGCCACTACATGGTCACCTGGATGGACCGCGACACCAACACCTTCACCCACATGGGCGGCGAAGGCGTGACCTGGTCGGGCCAATCGGCCTTCACCGATACCGAACACGTGTTCCAGAACCTCGGCGACGGCACCTATTTCCACAGCGGCTCGTTGGCGATCCGCCAGTCGGTCGCCACCGGCGTCAACATCACCTACAAGATCCTCTACAACGACGCGGTCGCGATGACCGGCGGCCAGCCCGTCGACGGCACCCTGTCGGTGCCGCAGATCGCCCACCAGGTGCGTTCGGAAGGCGTGCACACCATCGTCCTGCTGTCGGACGACATCGCCAAGTGGAACAAGCGCGAGATCTTCCCCAGCGACATGGAGTTCCATGACCGCAAGGAACTCGACGCGGTGCAAAAGCGCCTGCGCGAGGTCAAGGGCACCAGCGTGCTGATCTTCGACCAGACCTGCGCGACCGAGAAGCGCCGTCGCCGCAAGCGCGGCAAGATGGTCGACCCGCAGAAGCGGGTCATGGTCAATACCCTGGTCTGCGAAGGCTGCGGCGACTGCGGCAAGAAGTCGTTCTGCGTGTCGGTGCTGCCGAAGGAAACCGAGTTCGGCCGCAAGCGCGAGATCGACCAGTCCAACTGCAACAAGGACTACAGCTGCGTCAACGGGTTCTGCCCGAGCTTCGTCACCGTCGAAGGCGGCGGCTTGAAGAAGAAGAAGGGTTCCTCGGCCAAGGACCGTCTGCAGGATTTGCCGGCGCCGCAGCTACCGGCGCTCGACACGCCCTGGAACATCCTGATCACCGGCGTCGGCGGCACCGGCGTGGTCACCATCGGCGCCCTGCTCGGCATGGCCGGCCATCTGGAAGGCAAGGGCGCGAGCGTGCTCGACCAGACCGGCCTGGCCCAGAAGGGCGGCGCGGTCACCACCCACATCCGCATCGCCAAGACCCCGGCGGACATCCACGCCGTGCGCATCGCCGCCGGCGAGGCCGACCTGGTGCTCGGCTGCGACATGGTCGTGGTCAACGACTATTGGGCGCTGTCGAAGGTGCGCGCCGGCCGCAGCGCGGTCGTGCTCAACACTTACGAGGCGATGCCGGGCACCTTCACCACCCGCCCGGACATGCAGTTCCCCGCCACCGACATCGTCGCCGCGGTGCGTCAGGCGCTGGGCGGCGAAGAGCCGCTGCTGGTCGATGCGACCCAACTCGCCACCGCCCTGCTCGGCGACGCCATCGCGACCAACCTGTTCATCCTCGGCTACGCCTGGCAGCGCGCGCTGGTGCCGATCTCGTTCGATGCGCTGATGCGCGCGATCGAACTCAACGGCGCCGCGATCGAGATGAACAAGACCGCGTTCGCCTGGGGCCGCCTGGCCGCGATCGACCCGAAGACGGTCGCCGAAGCCGCCGGCCTGGTGCGCAACGCGCCGACCGCCGCCGAAGCGACGCCGCACGACCTGCCGCACCTGGCGCCGGGCGAGTGGGAAGGCAACGAATGGGGCGCGACCTCGGCCCCGCGCGCGACCCGCAACGGCGACGAGCTGCGGCATGTGCCGGCGCAGGCCGACAGCGACAACGTCGCCTTCCTGCCGCTCGACGATCTGCGCCTGTCGCGTTCGCTCGACGAGTTGATCTCGCGCCGCGTCGCCTTCCTGACCGAGTACCAGGACGCGGGCTACGCCAAGCGCTACGCCGAGTTCGTCGCCAAAGTGCGCGCGGCCGAGCAGGCCAAGGCGCCGGGCTCGACCGATCTGGCCGAGGCGGTGGCGCGTTATTCGTTCAAGCTGATGGCCTACAAGGACGAGTACGAAGTCGCGCGCCTGTACACCAGCGGCGATTTCCAGCGCAAGCTCGAGCAGCAATTCGACGGCGACTACAAGCTCAAGTTCCACCTCGCGCCGCCGCTGCTGGCCAAGAAGGACGAGCAGGGCCGCTTGATCAAGCAGGAATTCGGCCCCTGGGTGTTCACCGCGTTCAAGTGGATGGCGAAGTTGCGCAGGCTGCGCGGCAGCAAGCTCGACATCTTCGGCTATACCGAAGAGCGCAAGATGGAACGCCAGCTGATCGCCGACTACGAGCAGACCGTGACCGCGCTGTTGGCGAGCCTGGACGGCGGCAACGTCGATCTCGCCGCCGAGATCGCCAGCATCCCCGAGCACATCCGCGGCTACGGTCACGTCAAGGAAGCGCACCTGCACAAGGCCAAGGAGCGTGAGGCCGAGTTGCTGAAGGAATACCGCAACCCCTTGCGGATCGTTCAGGCGGCTTGAGCGCTTGCCGGACAAGACGAAGCCCCGCGATGCGGGGCTTCGTTTTTTGCAGCGACGATCGCGGCGATGAAGCGTGCGACCGCTTCAGGCATTGAAGCGGCGATCGATCTCGCTCGCCAAGTCCTGCACCTTGCTCGACTCGGTCGGCATCTCCGAACCGTGCTGCGAGGCCCGCACCAGTTCGACCCGGGCGGCTTCCAAGGCGGGATCGTGATAGTGCGCGATCATGAAGCGGCGCCAGTCTTGTTGCGTCGCCATCCCTTCCGCCAGCGAGCGCAGAAAGGTTCCGAACGCGTTGCGCGTTTCCTGCATATCCGTAGAGCTCATCGTCATGACCTTTCCTGAGTTCTGTCAGATCGCGCCATCCAGCGCGCGTCTGACGACATCCGCCGATTCCCCACTGCTCACCATCGCATAGTTGTACCCCCCGCGCGACCAGTACTGCGCAAGCAGGTCGCCGTCGCGGCGATCGCCGCGCGGCAGCAGGTAACGGCGCGGGCCCGGCGGCCGGATATAGAAGCTGATTGCGTTACCGCCGGCGTCTGCGTAGACGACCAGGGCGGCGGCGCCCTGTTCAGTTGCGAGCAGGCGTGCGCCGACCTGGCGGAAGCCGGCCCCGCTCAGGTCGGGCAGGCGCATCGGTTCGCGGAACCGGGCATCGAGCCAGTCTTGCAGGTCGTCGCTGCGCGCCGTCCGGTCGGGGCGCAGATCGCGACGCGAAGCGAACAAACGGTGCGCCTCGATCGCGTCGCCCATCGGCTTCGCCGATGCGAACGCGGCCGGCGCGGCGGCGCTGGATTCGGGTGTGCGCCATTCGCGCATCTGCCATCCGCCGATGCCGCCGACGCCGAGGCTCAACAGCACCGTCGCGGCCATCGCATAGCGCGCATTGCGCCGACGCGCGAGGCCGGCGCGCAGACGCGTCGGGTCGAGTTCGGCGCTGACCGCCGGCGTGTCGCCCAGCAGCGCCGCGCGCAGCGATTGTGCGTCGCGTTGCCAGGCCTGGACCTCGGCGGCGCGTTCGGGATGGCGCGCAAGCCAGTCCTCGACCGCGGCCCGGCGCTCGCCATCGAGCAGGCCGTCGACATAGGCGTGGATCTCGTACTCGCTCGGCGTGGTGGTCATGGGGTGGGCTTGGTTGCGGTAGATGTCTTCAACAATCGCAGCGGCACGGTCGGGGTTTCGCCGTCGCTGAGCCGGCGCAAAGCCTCGCGCGCGCGCGACAGGCGCGACATGACCGTGCCGATGGGCACCTGCAGGATCTCGGCGACGTCCTGATAACTGAGTCCTTCGACCGAGACCCACAACAACAGACTGCGTTGTTCGACCGGCAGGTCTTGCATCGCTTCCAGGGTCGAACGCGCGACGACTTCGCGCTCGGCCGAGGGCTGGCTGTCGTGGGAGATGCCGAGCCGCGACAACAAGCCGGCATAACGTTGCGAACGGCGTTGGCCGTCGAGGAACTGGCGGTACACGATGGCGAACAGCCACGGACGCAGCGCCTGCTCGTCGCGACGGCGGCTCCAGCCGAGGATCGCCCGCTCCATCGCGGCCTGAATCAGGTCGTCGGCAGCGTGCGGATCGCGGGCGAGCCAACGCGCGAACCGCCGCAAGGACGGCAGTTGTTCGCGCAGGGCGCTGTCGATGTCGCTGGCGGGCATAAGCGGTCCAGGGACGCAGGTCGGGAATCTCTAAGTGGGACGCCGCTGGCCGCAGTTTATTCCGCGGCGTCGGGAATAAACCTCGCCGCCGTACGTCGTACCCAGAGACCTCCCGACCCGACCCCCACCCGAGCGCCCCTATGTCCTCGCCCGTCCCACCGCCAGACCCCATGGATCGCCCCGCCCGACCGCCCTTCGCACTCGCGCGCTGGGCCCTGATCGTCGCCGCCGTGGCCGGCGCGGCCGCCGCGTTCGGCTATGTCGGCGGCGGGCTGGACCCGCACCGGCTCACCGCGCAAGGCCTCGTCGACCGCCTGCAACTCAACGGTGGCCTGCATCCGGGTTTTCGCCGCAACCACGCCAAGGGCGTGTGCGTGATCGGCCATTTCGACAGCAACGGCAATGCCGCCAGGTATTCGAAAGCGGCCTTGTTCGCGCCCGGCCGCACGCCCTTGGTCGGCCGCTTCGCGATTCCCGGCGGCAACCCGCATGCGCCGGATTTCGGCGTGCCGATCCGCAGTCTGGCCTTGAGCCTCACCCAGGCCGACGGCCAGCAATGGCGCACCGGCATGAACAGCATGCCGGTGTTTCCGGTCGCCACGCCGCAGGCGTTTTACCAACAATTGCAGGCCGGCCGGCCCGATCCCGCCACCGGCAAGCCCGATCCGGCCAAACAGGCCGCGTTCTTCGCCGCGCACCCGGAAACCGCGGCGTTCCGCACCTGGGCCAAGAGCCATAACCCCTCGCCGAGCTACGCCACCGAGACCTACTACGGCCTCAACGCGTTCTATTTCGTCGACGCCGCCGGCGCGCGCCACGCAGTACGTTGGCGCGTCGCCGCCGACAACGGCTCCGAACGCGCCGCACCGGCGACGCCGCCCGAGGATTACCTCGAAGGCGAACTGCAGCAACGGCTCGCGCAAGGACCGCTGCGCTGGCGCTTGCTGGTGACCCTCGCCGAAGCCGGCGACCCGACCGCCGACGCGACGAGGGTCTGGCCACAAGATCGTGTCGAGATCGACGCCGGCACGGTGGTGATCGAACGCAGCGAAGCGCAAGACCACGGCGCCTGCCGCGACATCAATTACGACCCGTTGATCCTGCCCGCCGGCATCGCCGCGTCCGACGATCCACTGCTGCCGGCGCGCTCGTCGGCCTATGCCGAATCCTATCGTCGCCGCACCGCCGAGCAGGCCGTCGGCGCCGCTCATGCACGGGAGCGAGCTCCATGAATCGCGATACCGAATTGTTCTGGTGGCCGGCCCGCGTGCTGCATTGGCTGATGGCAGCGATGGTCCTGACGATGTTGTTCGTCGGCGTGGGCATGGTCGCGAGCGTCTCGGCGCGGCACAGTTGGTTGTTGGCGCTGCACAAGCCGCTCGGCGCGGCGATCCTGGTACTGGCGGTGTTGCGCCTGGTTCTGCGCCTGTGGCGCGCGCCTCCGCCGTTGCCGGCCGATCTTCCGCCGTTGCAGCGCATCGCTGCACAGGCCTCGCATTGGCTGCTGTACGCGCTGATGCTGGCCTTGCCGCTGGTCGGCTGGGCAATGCTCTCGGCCGGTGGTTATCCGGTCATGCTCGGCGAGAGCCTGCGCCTGCCCGCGATCGCACCGTTCGACGCCGATTGGTTCGCGCGCTTGCGCTGGCTGCATCGGGTGCTGGCGTATTCGTTGTTCGGCTTGATCCTGTTGCACGGCGCCGCGGCGCTGTACCACGGTCTGATCCGCCGCGACGGCGTATTGCGCAGCATGCTGTGGCGGCGGCGCGCAGCGACCGAAACGCCGCCACCGCCGCAGGCGGCGGACTGATCGGCGTCAGCCGCCGCGCAGGCCGTACCCGCCGACCGGCTCGGTCTCGTGGTGCTCGTCGAAGCCGGCGATGATCGGCTTCGCCTTCGCGATCGCGGCTTGCACCGTCGGCAGCGCCAGCGAGGCGCGATGACTGTCCTGGTTGTCCCAGACTTCGCTGATCCAGATCGCGTCGGCGTCCTTGGGGTCGCGCGCGACGACGTAGCTGAGGCAGCCGGGCATGGCGTCGATGCCGTCGAGCAGGATCGCGATCAAGGCATCGCGCTGGCCGGCGACGGCTTTCATCTTGCCGATCAATCCGTACATGGTCTGGGTATCCTCATGAACTTCGACGATGACGGCGTATCGCCTACTTCGGCGCGTAGATCTTCGACAGACGGTCCGGGGTGCCCTCAATGCGTTCGAGCTTCGGATACTTGAGGCCTTCACGGTAATCGATGCGCACGGTCTTGATCGCATCGCCGTTCTTGATCAGCAACTCGATCGGGTGCTGACCGTCCTTGGCCGCGGTGACCGCGTCCTTGAGCCGCTCGCCGTTGCTCGCATAGCCGTTGACCGCGAGCACCGTATTGCCTGGGGCGATGCCGGCTTCGAAGGCCGGGCCGTCCCAGCGCACGCTGGCCACCGAGGAGTCGCCGTTCGACACGCTCATGCCGAGCGAATAGGTCAGGTCGACTGCCTTGCGTTCGCCTTCGGCGAGTTTCTGGAACTCGCCGGGCGTGTCGGTGAATACCAGCTTCCAACCGCTCGCGGCCAGGCCATCGGTCGGCGGCGCGTTGCCGTCGATGCGCTCGCGCAGGAAGGCCGCCCAGTCGAACGCGGCGACGCCGTTGAGCGCGGCGACCAGGTCCTCGAATTGGTAAGGCTTGACCCGGTAGTCGCCGTTCTCGCCGGCGAAGAAGACGCGGGCGAAATCGTCGAGCGAGCGCTTGTCGCCGCTGAGCGCACGCAGTTTGGCGTCGACCGCCAGCCACACCAGCTGTCCGCCCTGGTAGTAGTCCTCGCTGAGCTGATAGCTCGTATACGACTTGGGCCGGCGCTGGGCGATGACCGGGTCGTAAGTCGTGTCCTGCAAGGTGCGCCAGGCCAGGCCCGGACGGTCGTTGCTGTAGCGCGCGGCGACCTGCGCCAGCGCCTCGCGGACCAGCTCCGGCTTCCACAGGCCGGAGCGCGCGGTCAGCACATAACCCCAGTACTGAGTCTGGCCTTCATAGACCCAGAGCAGATCGTCGCTGAGCGGTACGTTGAAGTTCGGCGCGGTGATCCCGGCCGGACGGCGGTATTTGCCGTTCCAGGAATGAGCGAACTCGTGCGCGAGCAGGTCGCGGCTGATCGCGCTGCCGCCGTCCCAGCCGGTGAAGTAGTCGACGTCGAGGCCGTTCTCGCTGGATCGGTGATGCTCCAGGCCGATGCCGCTCATCTGGCCCGACAGCGAGAGCAGGAAATCGTAGCGGTCGTACGGACGCGAGCCGAACAGCTTGTAGGCCTGGCTGACCAGCGCGCGATGCAGTTTGATCTGCTCGGGCTTGGCTTCCAGGTACTTGGCCGCGTCGGCGACGACGTTGAGGCGCACCGGCGTCTTCGCCCCCGGATCGAGATCGATCTGCTTGAAGTGGCGGCCGGCGTAGAGCGGCGAATCGAGCAAGGTGTCGAACGGCACCGCGCGATAACGCAGGCGGTCGCCCTGGCGCGATTCGAGCTCGAGCGCGGTGCCGGCCTGCCAGCCGGGCGGCAGCTTCAAGGTCGGCGCGACCTGGATGCCGCGTGCGTAATAACCGGCTGGATACAGCGCGACGTGGTTCCACTGCACGTTGAGCATGTCGGCGGTCATCACCACCCGGCCCGGGGTACCGCCGGTCGGGGTGAGCATATCGAAGCTCAGCTCCAGCTCGCTCACACCCTCGGGCACGACCAACTTGAAGGCGTAGACGTCGAGCGGATCGCGCTGCCAGGCGATGGCCTGGCCGTTACCGCGGACGCGCAGGCCGGCGAGCTTGTCGATCGGCCCGGTCGGCGAATGATTGCCCTGGATCCACTGCGGAAACAGCAGGGTCAGCGCGCCGGCCTGCACCGGCAGGCGCTGGCGCACGTGCAGCACGCGCCGCGCCAGGTCGGTCGCATCGACGTCGAGCTGCACGGTGCCCGGATACGGCAGGTCGCGCGGCGCGGCGGTCTGGGCGCTCGCGTTCGAGAACGGCAGCGCCGCGGCGATCAGCAGGGGCAGGACGGCGTGGATCGGACGAACCATGGAGAGCTCCGGCGGCGCGAACACGGGATGGAATCCCGCATCCTACCCATCGCGTCCGCGCTGCCCTCTGCCATTCGGCATGGCCCCGGGCCGCCGGGCGCGGTCGACCGATTGCGCACAAGGCTTGCGCAATCGCGGGACAGGTACGTGGATCCCCGCTTTCGGGGATAACGGCTGGAAGGTGCCCCGCGCAGGCGGGCTCCGCTTACTTCGGCGGAGCCGAACACCCAGGGCTTCATCCAGGCAGGATGCTCAAGGCTTTGGATCTCTGCCAGCAGCTGGAAGACGCGCGTTTCAGGCGCGACCGAGGCCCGCCATGATGCTCATCGCCACCGCTTCGGCGGTCTTGATGCCGTCCACTGCCGCCGACAGGATGCCGCCGGCATAGCCCGCACCCTCGCCGGCCGGGAACAGGCCGCGGGTGTTGAGGCTGTGGCCGTCGGGGCCGCGGGTGATGCGCACCGGCGAGGAGGTGCGCGTCTCCACCCCGGTCAGCATCGCGTCGGGCATGGCGAAGCCCTTGAGCTGTTTGTCGAAGGCCGGCAAGGCTTCGCGTATCGCCGCGATCGCGTAATCGGGCAGCGATGCGCCCAGATCGCTCAGGCGCACGCCGGGCGTGTACGAGGGCTGCACCGTGCCGAGCGCGGTCGAGGGCCGCCCCGCGAGGAAGTCGCCGACGCTCTGGCCCGGCGCTTCGTATTCGCCGCCGCCCAGGGCGAAGGCCTGCGCTTCCCAATGTCGCTGCAGGGCGATGCCGGCGAGCGGGCTGCCACTGTCGTCGTAGGCCCGGTAGTCCTCGGGCGTGATGCCGACCACGATCGCGGCATTGGCGTTGCGCTCGTTGCGCGAGTACTGGCTCATGCCGTTGGTGACCACGCGCCCGGGTTCGCTCGCCGCCGCGACCACGGTGCCGCCGGGGCACATGCAGAAGCTGTAGACCGAGCGACCGTTGCGGCAGTGATGCACCAGCTTGTAGTCGGCCGCACCGAGAATCTCGTGGCCGGCCTGCGGCCCGAAGCGGGCGCGGTCGATCAGCGATTGCGGATGCTCGATGCGGAAACCGATCGAGAACGGCTTGGCCTCCATGAACACGCCGCGCTCGTGCAGCATCGCGAAAGTGTCGCGAGCGCTGTGGCCGACCGCGAACACGACATGATCGGCGCGCAGCTCGCCGCCGTCGGCGAGGGTCACGCCGCGCAGCTGTCCGTCTTCGATCAGCACGTCCTCGACCCGCTGCGAGAAGCGGATCTCGCCGCCGAGCGACTCGATGGTCTCGCGCATGTTCTCGACCATCGAGACCAGGCGGAAGGTGCCGATGTGCGGCTTGCTGACGTAGAGGATCTCCTCCGGCGCGCCGGCCTTGGCGAACTCGGTCAACACCTTGCGGCCGTGATGCAGCTTGTCGCTGATCTGGCTGTAGAGCTTGCCGTCGGAGAACGTACCGGCGCCGCCTTCGCCGAACTGCACGTTCGACTCGGGGTTGAGCACGCGCTTGCGCCACAGCCCGAAGGTATCGACGGTGCGCTCGCGTACCGCCTTGCCGCGTTCCAGGATGATCGGGCGGAAGCCCATCTGCGCCAGGATCAGGCCGGCGAACAGACCGCAGGGGCCCATGCCGATCACGATCGGCCGCAGCGGCAGCGCGTCAGGCGCGCGGGCGACGAACTTGTATTCGGTATCCGGGGTCGGCAGCACCTTGCCGGTGTCGGCGGCGCCCGGCTTGCCCGTGTCGACGGCCGGCGCCGCGGCCTCGGCGGCCTGCAGGCGCTGCAGGATCTCGGCCTCGCGCGGCGTGTCCACGTCGATCGAATAGATCAGCACGATGCCGCCGCGCTTGCGCGCGTCGTAGCTGCGCTTGGCGATGGTGTAGGCGGTCAGTTCGCCCGCGGCGATGCCGAGGCGGGCGAGGATGGCGTCGGTGAGCGCGCTGGCCGGGTGGTCCAGCGGCAATCGGAGGTCGGTGAGTCGAAGCATGGCGATATTCTAAGAGGCTTCGGCGGTGGGCGGTTTTCGCCGCGCGTGGCTGGGCGACGGAAGCCCTGGCGACGCCAACTGCGCAGCCTCGCCCCGCCCTCTCCGGCAAGCGGGAGAGGGCGCTGAAAACCAGCCGGTCTGCCTCCATGGCGATCGGGTTCCTCAACGCCGGCATAACCAACGCCGCGCCGCTATTGGCTAGCATGTCCGGTCCTGTTGCCACGACGTCGCCTTCCCCCATGATCCGACGCCAGTTCCTCAAATCCGCGGCCGGCACCCTGGCCACCCTCGGTCTGCCCCTGCCGGCGCTCGCCTGGGCCGCGCCCGGCACGACCAAGCTCGGCCCGGCCCAGCCCTTCGATTTCGCCGCGCTCAAGGGCCAGGCCCGCGCGCTGGCCGAACGCGCCTACGCACCGCGCAGCACCACCCTGCCGCCCGCGGTCGAAGCGATGAACTGGGACCAGTACCAGTCGATCCGCTTCCTTCGCGACCATGCCCTGTGGGCACAGGAGGACACCCGCTTCCTGGGCCAGTTCTTCCACCTCGGCCTGTTCTTCAAGTCGGCCGTGCGCATGTACGAAGTCGACGGCGGCCAGGCGCGCGAGATCGTCTACGACCCGAGCATGTTCGACCGCGCCCGCAGCGGCCTGGACGGCAAGCCGCTGCCGGCCGACCTGGGCTTCGCCGGATTCCGCCTCAACACCCGCAAGGACCCCGAGCGCGACTTCGCCGCCTTCCTCGGCGCGAGTTATTTCCGCGCGGTCGGCGGCGAAGGCCAGTACGGCCAGTCGGCGCGCGGCCTGGCGATCGACACCGGCACCGGCCGCGCCGAGGAGTTCCCCGATTTCACCGCCTACTGGCTGGAACGCCCGAACCCGCAGTCGGACACCTTGGTGGTCTACGCCCTGCTCGACTCGCCGAGCATCGCCGGCGCCTACCGCTTCGCGATCACCCCGGGCGAGGTGCTGTTGATGGACATCGATTGCGCGCTGTACCCGCGCAAGACCATCGAGCGCATGGGCCTGGGCCCGTGCACCAGCATGTACCAGGTCGGCGAGAACGACCGCCGCATGGACTGGGACTGGCGCCCGGAGATCCACGACACCGACGGCCTGGCGATGTGGACCGGCAGCGGCGAATGGATCTGGCGCCCGCTATGCAACCCGGCGCAACTGCGCTTCAACATGTTCGCCGACGACAACCCGCGCGGCTTCGGCCTGCTGCAGCGCGACCGCAACTTCGACCATTACCAGGACGACGGCGTGTTCTACGAGAAGCGTCCCTGCCTGTGGGTCGAACCCAAGCAGGGCTGGGGCGCGGGCTCGGTGCAGTTGGTGGAGATCCCGACCGTCGACGAGTCCTTCGACAACATCGTGGCGTTCTGGAACCCGCGCGCGAAACCGCAGTCCGGACAAGAGCTGCTGTTCGGCTACCGCCTGTTCTGGGGCGCGATGCCGCCGGCGACGCCGAAACTCGCTCATTGCGTGGCCACGCGCACCGGCCTGGGTGGGCGCATCGGCTTCAAGCGCGATTATTTCTCCTCGCGCTTCGCCGTCGATTTCGCCGGCGGCGCGCTGGCCGAGTTGGCCAAGCGCAACGCCACGGTCGAACCGGTGCTGCAGATCGGCCAGGGCCGCCTGGAAACCGTGTCGTGTCGGCCGCTGCACGAGATCGGCGGCTACCGGGTGATGTTCGACGCGGTGCCGCACGGCGACTCGACCGAGCAGGTCGATATGCGCCTGTTCCTCAAGGACGCCCGTGGCGCGCTGAGCGAGACGTGGTTGTATCAGTGGTCGCCGCCGGCGAAGAGCGAACGCAAGCTGTATTGAGCGGTTGCTCGGAAGGCAGAGCAAAAGCGCAGCGGCAACAGCAACGGCAACGGCAACGGCAAATCCCCCCTGCCCCCCCTTTTTCAAAGGGGGGAACGGCAGGAGCGTCTTTCCGGTTATCGGACTCGACCGCGAATCCGGAACCTCATGTCCCGATTCCCGATTCCCGAGTCCCAAAGCCTAGCCCTCAAGCCACCCGAGTCCGCCGCGCGCGCGTCAGGTGCACCAACAGCAGCGAGATCGCCGCCGGGGTCATGCCGGGGATGCGCTGCGCCTGGCCCACGGTCTGCGGGCGCACGCGCTCGAGCTTCTGCTGCGCTTCCGCCGACAGGCCACGCACGGTGGCGTAGTCGAATTCGCCCGGGATCGGCGTGCTCTCGTTGCGCTGTTGGCGCTCGATCTCGTCGCGCTGGCGGTCCAGGTAACCGGCGTACTTGACCCCGATCTCGACCTGTTCGGCGACCTCGGCCTCGGCCACTGCCGGGCCCAACGACGGCACGCTCATGAGCTTGGCGTAATTGATCTCGGGACGCTTGAGCAGATCGCGCGCGCTGCTTTCGCGGCTGACCTCGATGCCGAGGGTCTGGGCGATCTCGCGGCCCAGCGGGTTGTTCGGCGCCGCCCACACCGAGGCCAGACGCGCGTTCTCGCGTTCGATCGCCTCGCGCTTGCGCGCGAACGCGGCCCAGCGCGATTCGTCGACCAGGCCCAGCCCGCGGCCGGTTTCGGTCAGGCGCAGGTCGGCGTTGTCCTCGCGCAACTGCAGCCGGTACTCGGCGCGCGAGGTGAACATGCGATAGGGCTCGCTGGTGCCGTGGGTGATCAGGTCGTCGACCAGCACGCCGATGTAGGCCTCGTCGCGGCGCGGGCTCCAGCCCTCGGCGCCGGCGATGAAACGCGCGGCGTTGACGCCGGCCAGCAGCCCCTGCGCGGCGGCCTCCTCGTAACCGGTGGTGCCGTTGATCTGGCCGGCGAAGAACAGGCCGGCGACCGCCTTGGTCTCCAGGGTGGACTTGAGCCCGCGCGGGTCGAAGAAGTCGTACTCGATCGCATAGCCGGCGCGGGTGATGTGGGCGCGCTCGAAGCCGCGGATGCTGCGCACCAGGTCGAGCTGCACGTCGAACGGCAGCGAGGTCGAGATGCCGTTCGGGTAGATCTCGGCCACGTCCAGGCCTTCGGGCTCGACGAAGATCTGATGGCTGGCCTTCTCGGCGAAGCGCACCACCTTGTCCTCGATCGAGGGGCAGTAGCGGGGGCCGATGCCCTCGATCTGGCCGGTGTACAGCGGCGAGCGGTCGAGCGCGCCACGGATGATCTCGTGGGTGCGCTCGGAGGTGTGGGTGATCCAGCACGACACCTGACGCGGATGGTCGGCCTGCGTGCCCAGGAAGGACATCACCGGACGCGGATCGTCGCCCGGCTGCTCTTCCATCACCGAGTAGTCGAGGCTGCGGCCGTCGATGCGCGGCGGCGTGCCGGTCTTGAGCCGGTCGACCACGAACGGGCCCTCGCGCAGGCGCGCGGCCAGGGCGATCGCCGGCGGGTCGCCGGCGCGGCCGGCGGCATAGGTCGTCTGGCCGACATGGACCTTGCCGGCGAGAAAGGTGCCGGCGGTCAGCACCACCGCCGGCGCGACGAAGCGCAGGCCAGTCTGGGTGAGCACGCCGCTGACGCGGCCGGCGTCGAACTGGATGTCGTCGACCGCGGCCTGGAACAGGGTCAGGTTCGGCTGCGCCTCGACCGCACGACGGATGAAGCTGCGATACAGCGAGCGGTCGGCCTGACAGCGCGTGGCCCGCACCGCCGGGCCCTTGCTGGCGTTGAGCCGGCGCCACTGGATGCCGGCGGCGTCGGCGGCGCGCGCCATGATCCCACCGAGGGCGTCGATCTCCTTGACCAGGTGGCCCTTGCCGATGCCGCCGATGGCCGGGTTGCAGCTCATCGCCCCGACCGTCTCGACCGAATGGGTCAGCAGCAGAGTGCGCGCGCCGGCGCGCGCCGACGCCAGCGCGGCCTCGGTGCCGGCGTGGCCGCCGCCGACCACGATCACGTCGTATTGGAAGAAGGATTCGTTCATCGGTTCAAGGCACCACGGTCGCACCGTCGTCGGAAGCGACGCTCAGGACGCGGATTTTAGGCCAGACGGCGGGCCGACCGCCTTCACCCAGGCTTGGCACACTTCATGCTTGGTTACTTAGTGCACCTTGCGGGGCAGGCGCTCGACGCCGGCTGGAATTGGAACAGGGGCTGGCCAAGCGCTCGCGGGGGAAGCTGGGGGGCCGAATGTCGGGGGACATTCGGCCCCTTTTTATTGCCTGTCGTTTGGGCACCGCAGCGGCACCGGCCATTGCCGATCGCCCTCGCAAACGTCGCCGCGGCATTCGCCGACAGGACGACTAAGTCATTGATCAAAAACGCAAAGGCGCGCGTGGATACGCGCGCCTTTGGGTGTTTCCCCGGCATCCGGGGGAATGGGCGCCGACGCCTGACAAGGACGGAACAGGGGGGATCCGTGATTCCTCGCCAGGCGCCGACATAGAAGCCTTGCTTACCGAAAACGTCCAAATACGACGTAAGCGGTCAGTAGCGGTAGATTGCTGTCACTTCCGCCTGAACGCAAGTGCTCGCCATTCCAAATCCAGCGTCTTGCCCGGGTCGACCTTCACATCGTCTAGATTCCGTTCAGCGTTCGACGTCCTTCCAGGCCCGGCCGCCGTCGCGGCGGGTCGAGGGGGCGGACTGCATGCGCGGCTGCATCGGCTGCTGCTGCATGGCGCGGGGCTGCGGCATGCTGCGCGGCTGCGGGACCGCAGCCGGGTTGTTCGGCGCCCAGGCGCCGCCGCCGACCGGATGCGTGTCGCGCCACGGAGTGCCGCGCGAGGGCTGGTTGGTCTGCGGCGGGCGGTTGCCCGGCGGACGGTGCGGGCGGTGGTTCGGGTAGTAGTAGCGCGGGTACGGGGACGGGTAGTACCCCGGGTAGCCATAGCCGTAGCCGCCGCCACCGTAGCCGGGGTAACCGTAGTTGCGATAGCGATAGGCATCGCCGTACGGGTAGTAGCCGTACCCGTAGTTCTGGCCGTAGTAGCCGTAGTCGACGCTGGGGCGGCCGTAGTAGTACGAACCGGCGCCACCGCCGCCGCGATAGGCGTAGTCGGACACGCAACCGGCCAGCAGGCCGGCGGCGATGAGAGGAACGATGAGCTTGCGGATCATGGCAGACCCCCTGGTTTTAGGGTCTCAGCTTCGGCCCGAAGCGTTGAACTCGGGCTTAATTCGACCCGCCCGCTGTTGTACGGTTCAGCCCTTGCTGTTGGCCGAGGAGTCGCTCTGCGGCGCCGACACCATGGTCGGATCGAGACGCGGCGGCAGGCAACCCACCAACAGGACGACGAGCAGGCATACCGTTAGTTTGCGGAGCATGTGGATTCCCTGTGGTGGGCGTCGAAGAAGATCGCGCCGTGAGCGGAGTCGGTAGCGAACGCAGCGACCGGGTGGATATCGGCTTCGGCCCTATCCTGGCGTTTCCATCAGGGAATATCCAGGGTCCGATTCCGGAGGATGCCGACGCGATGCAGCCGATGCATCGAGCGCGATCGCGTCGTTCGCGTGCAGCGCCCGCGCCTTGCGTTCGGCGGCGGCGACACGCCTAAGCTAGTCTTCGCGCCGACCGCGTTTACTGCACGGGTTCACAGAAAAACATGCTGCACTGCATCCGGGTGCGATGCTGCACATAGCACAATGTCGCGGCGCCCCGGGTTAAGGTAGATTGATCGCGATGAAACACGGCCAGGGATCGGTCTTCGCCGCGCACGCTGCATGCCTCATCCGATCGGCCCGAAGGCCGCGTCGGGGAACCTTGCCGGCGCGTGCCGGGTCGTTCTCCGTAGCGCGGGCCTGTGCTTGCGCGGTCGCCGCTGCATCGCCTTTCACCTTCTGGCCCAGCCTGTCCCGATGATCGAACTGGATGCGGTCCATCGTCGCTATGAGATGAATGGACAGGCGGTCAATGCCTTGGCCGGCGTGGATCTGAAAATCGCCGCGGGCGAATTCGTCGCCATTACCGGTGCCTCGGGCTCGGGCAAATCCAGTCTGCTCAACATCCTCGGCTGCCTCGACCGGCCCACCCGCGGGCGTTATCTGATCGAAGGCCGCGACGTCGCCGCGCTCGACGACGAGGCCGCCAGCGACATCCGCAACCGCCGCATCGGCTTCGTGTTCCAGAGCTTCCATCTGCTGCCGCGCCTGAGCGTGATGGAGAACGTATTGCTGCCGCTGCGCTTCAATCGCGAACCGCCGCCCGGCAGCGTCGAACGCGCGCGCGAGCTGCTCGCGCGCGTCGGCCTGGGCGAGCGCAGCGAGCATCGGCCGAGCGAGCTGTCCGGCGGCCAGCAACAACGCGCGGCGATCGCGCGTGCGCTGTTGCTGCGCCCGGCCCTGTTGCTCGCCGACGAACCCACCGGCAACCTGGATTCGAAAAGCGCCGCCGACGTGCTCGACTTGATCGAGGAAGTGCACGACGGCGGCCAAACCGTGGTGCTGGTGACCCACGACCGCGACCTCGCCGCGCGCGCCCCGCGCGAGGTGCGCCTGCACGATGGCAAGGTCGACCATGACTCGGCGGCCTGAGATGCGCGCCGTCCTTCGCCGCGCACGCTGGCTGCAGGTCCTGTCCTGGCTGGCCGGCTCGCTGACGGCGTTGCCGGCGACCGCGGTGGTGCTGACCGGCGAAGTGCGCTCGGTCGGCGCGCAGCCGATCTACACCCCGCAATCCAATACCGCGCCGGTGGCGATCCGCTACTTCATTCCCGAGGGCCAGGCGGTCAAGGCCGGCGACGTCGTGCTGCGCATCGATCCGGGCCAGGCCGGCACCCAGATTCCCGATCTCGACGCCAAGATCGAGCAGGCGCGCGCCAAGGCCGCCAAGGAACTGGCCGAGCTCGAGGTCAAGGCGGTCGACGCCGAAGTCGCGCTCGCCGATGCCGAGGCCGCGCTGGCCACGGCCAAGATCGAGGCGGCGATTCCGCACGGCCTGATCTCACAGCTCGACTACGACCGCCACCAGAGCGAACTCGACAAGACTACGCGCGAGCTCACCCTCAAACGCGAGCAGTTCGCCGCCGCGCGCGCCGCGGTCGCGCGCCGCCAGCAGGACGCCAAGCTTGAGGTCGACAAGCTGGTCGTGCAGCGCGAGTACTACGCCGCGCTGCTGCGCCAATCGGAAGTGCGCGCCGAACGCGACGGCGTCGTCCTGCACGGTTTCAACAACAACTGGATCGGCGGCCGCATCGACGAGGGCAGCTCGACCATGCCCGGCAGCAAGGCCGGCGAAGTGGTCGGCAGCGGCGGCGGCATGGAGATCCGCGCGTGGGCGCTGGAACCGGACCGGCGCGGCCTCGGCGTCGGCCAAGCGGTGCAGCTGGCGTTCGATGCGCTGCCGCGGCAGCGCGTGCAAGGCCGCATCAAGGCGATCGCCGGCGCCCCCGACCGCAAGCCGGAATGGGGCGACGGCCGTTACTTCAGCATCGACGTCGAGCTGCCGCGCGGGCATGCGCTCAAGCTGATGCCCGGCATGAGCGTACGCGTGTCCACGGCCGCGGCGAAGGCCGCGGCAGGAGCGTCGCGATGAACCTGGCGAAGCGGGCGCTGCTGATTCTGTGCCTGTCGGTCGCGGCGCTGTCGGCGAGCGCGGCGACCCTGCGCATCGACGGCGAGGTCTATGCGCGGCGCAGCGCGGCGCTGATGCCGCCGAACGTCGAACGCATGTGGCAGTTCAACATCACCCAACTCGCCGCCGACGGTGCGCCGGTCAAGCGGGGCCAGCCGGTGATCTCGTTCGACAGCAACGACGTGGTCAAGCAACTCGGCGAAAAACGCAGCCAGCTCAAGGAGAAACAGAGCGAGCTCGACAAGCTGGAGTTGGAGCTGGCCGAACGCGAACGCAGCGAACGCCTGGCCACCGCCGAGGCGCGCGCCGCGCTCGACAAGGCGCAACGCAAGACCCAGCAACCGGCCGAACTGATCGCCGGCATCGAATACCGCAAGCTGTTGGTCGCGCGCACCCAGATGCAACGCAAGATGGCCCTGGCCCAGCGCCGCGAGAACTTGTCGGCCGAACAACGCCGCCAGGAGCGGCGCCTGCTCGCCGCCGAACGCGCGCAGTTGCAGGCCGACGTCGAGCGCCTGCAGCGCTCGTTGACCGCGCTGGAAGTGACCGCGCCGCGCGACGGCCTGATGATGCACCGGAGCAATTGGGAAGGCGAAAAATACGACGTCGGCTCGCAAGTCTGGGTCGGCCAGACCGTGGCCGAGATTCCCGACATGAGCACCCTGGCGGTGCGCGCCGAATTGCCCGAGCGCGACCTGCGCCGGGTCGCGGTCGGCGTGCCGGTGCGGATCGTCGTCGAAGGCGGCGCCGGCAGCGTGCTGCGCGGACGCATCGCTTCGATCGGCAACGCGATCCGCAGCAAATCGCAGTTGCAGCCGGTGCCGGTGCTGGACCTGGACGTGCGTCTCGACGACCCGCGCGCACCGTTGCGTCCGGGCCAGGCGGTGCGGGTCGAGATCGCTTCGGCCAACCCGGCGGCGCCCGCGGCGCCGCGGAGCCCGGCTCGATGATGCGCGCGGTCGCCATTGCGATCTTCGCCCTGGCCTTGCTGTCGGCCTGCGCGGCCGACACCGCGCCGGCCACCGTCGAGACCGTCGCCGCCGCGCCGTTGCGCCTGAGCGTACGCGGCGAAGGCGAGCTCAAGTCGGCCAAGGCCACCCCGCTCAACGTGCCCGGCCGCAACTGGGCCTCGCGCCAGCTCGAATGGATGCTGCCGGAAGGCAGCACGGTCAGGAAAGGCGACCTGATCGCGCGCTTCTCGGCCGCGCAAGGCCAGCAGGAACTCAGCCAGACCTTGATCGATCTACAGCGCAACCTGCTGGCGCGCGCCGCCAAGCAGGGCGAACTGGCGACCGCGCACAGCAAGGTCGCGGTCGACCTGGCGCAGGTCGCGGTGCAGCTCGGCATCGCCGAGCGCTACGCCAGCGCCGACCTCAGCACCATGGCGCGCAACGAAGTGCTCGATGCGGTGCAGGACGCCAGCTACTTGAAGGCCAAGCGCGACACTCTGGAATGGCAACGCGGCCAGGCCGGCGTGCGCGGCGGCGCCGAGCTGGCGGTGCTGGACGCGCAGCGCGCGACCTTCGACCTCGCCGCCCAGGCGCGCCAGTCGGACCTGGATGCATTGGAACTGCGCGCGCCGAACGACGGCGTGCTGATGCTGTCGAGCAACTGGTCCGGCGACAAACCCAATGTCGGCGCGACCCTGCGCGCCGGTTTCGATTACGGCAGCCTGCCCGATGCCTCGGCGATGGAACTCGAACTGAGCCTGCCGCAAATCGAAGCGCAAGGCCTGCGGGTCGGCCACGCGGTCGAGATGTTTCCGGTCGGACGGCCCGAACAGCGCATCGTCAGCACGCTGTCGTGGGTCGCCAGCGCCGCCAAGGTGCGCAGCCAGGACAGCCCGGTGAAGTACCTGACCATGAAGGCGCCGATCCCGGCGGAGGCGATCGCGCGGTACCGGCTGGTGCCGGGCCAGCGGCTCGATGCGCGGGTGGTCCTGTTCGATGCGCCCAAGGCGCTCAGCGTCGCCAACGTCGCCATCGACAGCGATGCCGGCAAGGACTATGTGCGCGTTCGCAACGGCGGCGATTTCCTGCGCCGCGAAATCCAGTTGGGCGTGCGCGGGCCGGCGCGTTCGCAGGTGCGCTCGGGCCTGCGCGAGGGCGACGAAGTGCTGTTGGTCGAAGCCGGCGCGATCGCAACCGCGGGCATCGAAACCGCGGACAAGGCGGCCGAGACCGAAGAACCGGGCCAGGCCACCCCGGCCGATGCCGCCAAGGCCGCCGCGGCGCCGGCGCGCAAGACCCAGGCGGTTCGTCCTTGAACCGTTTCGCCGGTCTGCTGCCGTCGATCTGGCGCGAGGCGATCGAGGAGCTCTGGCGTCGCCGGCTGCGCACCTTGCTGACCCTGCTCGGCCTGATCTTCGGGGTCGGCGCGATCGTCGCCATGCAGGCGGTCGGCGAAGGCAGTCGGCGCGAAGCGCTGCGCCTGGTCGAGAGCCTCGGCCTCAACAACCTGATCGCCGAAGCCAAGCCGCAGGACGAGAACAGCCTGCGCGAAACCCGCGCGCGCAGTCTGGGCCTGAGTCTGGCCGATGCCGACGCCGCGCTCGCGGTGGTGCCCGGCGCGGAACGCTACGCCGCCGAGAAACCGATCCGTACCCATTCGGTGTTCAGCGACAGCGGCCACAGCGATGCCCAGGCCAGCGGCGTGAGCCCGGACTATTTCGCTCTGTCCTCGCTGCGCATCGCCAAGGGCCGCCCCCTGACCGACGAGGACGACCGCGCCCTCGCCGCGGTCGCGGTGCTCGGCCATCAGGCCGCGGCCGATCTGTTCCCCGGGGTCGAGCCGATCGGCCAGTACCTGAAGGTCAATCATGTGTGGCTGGAAGTGATCGGCGTGCTCGCCGACCGCGACCTCAGCAAGGACCAGTTCGAAGGCGTGCAGCTCGGCCTGGAAAGCAACCGCGTCTACCTGCCGCTGGCCAGCGCCCGCGCGCGCTTCCGCTTCCAACCGCAGGAGGACGAGGTCGACCGTTTCCTGCTGCGTCTGCGCGACCCCGCCCAGCTCGCCGCCGGCGCGCGGGTGCTGTCGACCGTGCTCGGCCAACGCCATGCCGGCATGGCTGATTTTCGCCTGGTGGTGCCGCAGCAGTTGTTCCAGCAGCACCAGAAGACCCAGCGCATCTTCCGCGTGGTGATGGGCGCGATCGCCGGCGTCAGCCTGCTGGTCGGCGGCATCGGCATCATGAACATCATGCTCGCCAACGTGCTCGAACGGCGCCGCGAGATCGGCCTGCTGCGCGCGCTCGGCGCGCGCCGGCGCGACGTGATCGCGCAGTTCCTGCGCGAGGCGACGGTGATCTGTGTCGCCGGTGCGGTGCTCGGCCTGTTGTTCGGCGTGGCCCTGGCTTATCTGATCGCCGCCTTCGCCGGCTGGCAGGTAGCCTGGGCGCCGATCCCGGTGCTGGGCTCGGCGCTGTTCTGCGCCGCGGTAGGCCTGGCCTTCGGCGTGTATCCGGCGCGGCAGGCGGCGCGGCTCGATCCGATTGCGGCGCTGCGCCACGACTGAACCCGGCATCGCGCCACGACTGAACTGGTCCTGTCGCCGGCCTCGCATGATCGCTACGAATCCGCCATCCGGCGCATGCCAGGCCGGCCGGGCCTGGGCTACGCTTGGGGCATGAACAATCTCTCCGCACCGCCCAGCCTGGCCCCCCTGTTCACCGACATCCTGGCCGCCGCCGCGCGCATCGCGCCGCACGCGCACACCACCCCGGTGCTGCGTTCGCGCGCGATCGACGCCCTGGCCGGCTGCGAGCTGCACTTCAAATGCGAAAACCTGCAGCGCGGCGGCGCGTTCAAGTTCCGCGGCGCCTGCAACGCGGTGTTCTCGCTGGATGAGGACGAAGTGGCGCGCGGCATCGTCACCCAGAGTTCCGGCAACCACGGCGGCGCGATCGCGCTGGCCGCGAGCCTGCGCGGCGGACGCGCGACCGTGGTCGCCCCGCACAACACACCCAAGATCAAACTGGCCGCGATCCGTGCCTACGGCGCCGAAATCGTCGCCTGCGAACCCGACCAGGCCTCGCGCGACGCCATGACCGCCCAGGTCCTGGCCCGGACCGGCGGCGTGCTGGTGCACCCGTTCAACGACCCGCGAGTGATCGCCGGCCAGGGCACCGCCACCCTCGAACTGCTCGGCAGCGCCCCCGATCTGGACGCGGTGATCGCGCCGGTCAGCGGCGGCGGGCTGCTCTCGGGCACGGCGATCGCCGCGCACGGGCTGAACCCGGCGATCGAGGTGTTCGGCGCCGAACCCGAAGGCGCCCGCGACGCCCACGATTCGCTGCGCGCCGGCCAGCGCATCACCGGGCGCAAGGCCGACACCATCTGCGATGGCCTGCGCGCCGAACTCGGCACGCTCACCTTTCCTATCCTGAGCGAGCACCTCAGCGATATCCTGCTGGTCGACGACGCCCAGGTCGTCGCCGCGATGCGGCTGATCTGGGAGCGCATGAAGCTGGTGGTCGAGCCCTCCGGCGCGGTGCCGCTGGCGGTGGTGCTGGCGCATCGCGAACGCTTCGCCGGCCGCCGCGTCGGATTGGTCGTGTCCGGCGGCAACGTCGATCTGGATCTGGTCGCCGATCTGTTCGCCTCTAAGCCAGTTTGACCGGTTCTGCAATCGCATTGCGTTTGTTATGCGGCAGGTTTCTCAACGTTCGCCATTGCCCGCATAAACCCCAGGAAAACTCGCTTTTTCTGTGATCCTGGTTTGTGTTTTTTATGAACACAGCTGCCACGCTGCGCCATCGCGCGCCCGTCCCTGTCATGCCGCGCGACTCTTAGCAGTGGGGCTCTTCGACGAGCCGGGGACCACGGACCAGCGCAAGCCAGGGAGTACTACATGGTGGATGTCGAGTTTCGCGTGGTGTCCGACCGTCGCGACGGGTTGCTGCTCGCCCTCGGACAAGTGGTGATCGCCAACGGCTTCACCCTGTTGCGTCAGCGCATGCTCAACAGCGAAGAAGGCGTGGTGCTGAGCATGGTCGTGCGCGGCCCATCCGAATCGCTGCTGATGCTCGAAGAACGGCTGGGCACCCATCACCTGGTGCAAAGTTTCGAGGCCTCGCCGTACGAAGCCGGCAATCCCTCGCCTGCGCCCGCATCGGTACCGCGCAACAACGGCTCGTCGACCGTACCGACTCCGCTGCCGCCCTCGGCCGCGCCCGCCGCGCCGCCCTCGCCGTCCAGCGCACCGCCGATCGACACCCAACGCGTCGAGACCCTGCTGCCGCAGCTCGCCCGCAACTACCCCAATATCCTGCTGCAGTTGGTCGCACTCGAACGCGAACTGCCGCCGGCCCAGCGCGAAGCGACCTTGCGCTATATCGGCCAGCGCGTCGGCGCCTGGGTCTACAAGCGCGATTTCGCTTTGGGCGGACAACTGCCGTTGGCCGATTCGGTGCGCCGCATCGCCCTGCCGGCGATGCGCCAGCTGGTCCAGGCCGAACTGCACGACGACATCCTGAAGATCCGCAACAGCCCCTTCTGCCATCGCGGCGACAGCGGCGAGTGCTGCCATTTCCTGCGCGGCATGCTCGGCGGCCTGCTCGAAGGCCAGCACGGCGCCGACGGCGTGCGGGTGGTCGAAAGCCAATGCCGCAACACCGGCGCCGAGGCCTGCCGTTTCGAATTCGAAGCCTGAGCCCGCTCTCCTTTCGCCCGGCAGACAGGGAGCCCGCCGGGCTTGCGATACCGCACCGGGGCGGGGATGGCGCCGGTTCGGCCCTTAGCTACTCCAACCCATCCACAGGGGGTTCGTCATGCCGATCGATCACGCCATTCAGTGCATCCATGACCCGGTGCTCGCCATCTTGTCCTATGTGGTGTCGGTGCTCGGGTCGTTCACCGCCCTGCAACTGGCCATCGCCATTCCGACCGCGGTCGGGACGGGACAGCGCTGGCGCGCGATTACCGCCGCCGGCATCGCCATGGGCGGCGGCGCGATCTGGGCGATGCACTTCATCGCCATGCTGGCCTGCCGCATGAACGTGGAAGTGACCTACGACCTGCCGATCACCATCGGTTCGGCGGCGGTCGCGGTGGTCTCGTGCATGGCCGGCCTCGGCATCGCCGGCACCGGCATCTTCAACTGGGGCAAGCTCATCATCGCCGGCGTGCTGATGGGACTCGGCGTCACCGGCATGCACTACGCCGGCATGGCCGCGATGCTGATGCCGGCCGACACCGTCTACAACAGCAACCTGGTGATCGCCTCGGCGGCGATCGCGATCGTCGCCTCGATCGTGGCGCTGTGGCTGGCCTTCAACCTGCGCGGTTGGGGCCAGATGCTCGGCAGCGCCCTGGTCATGGGCGTGGCGGTCTGCGGCATGCACTACACCGGCATGCTTGCGGCCAGCTTCGTGCCGCAGGAAGCCGGCGCCACGGTGGCGCGCGGGGTCAGCGGCGGCTACCTCGGCATCGGCATTTTCGTGGTCACCACGGCGCTGCTCGCCGCGGTGCTGACCCTGAGCCTGGTGCGCCAACGCCAACGCGCGACGGTGCGGATTTGAGGCAAGCCTGTCGATGAGGCCGGGCTGATCCGAACCACGCGCCGGCATCGGCGCAACCCGATCCTCGCCACCGGAAGGCCCGCCTCGTGCGGGCCTTCCGTTTAATGTGCTTTGTTAAACGGTGCTGCCGAACGCGAGACCCGCGTGGCCGACCGCAGCTGCGACACGAGGCACGAATGAGCGATCATGGCCCGGCCCCGCATTGCCCGCAGGAATTCCGATGAAGATCGACGGCACCCGCATTCACGATCGCGCCACCGAATTGGTCCTGTCCTACTACGCCGCGTTCAATCGCGCCGACTGGAGCGCCATGCTGGGCCTGCTCGGCGCCGATGTCGTTCACGACCTCAACCAGGGTGCGCGCGAAGTCGGCCGCGACGCCTTCGCCGCTTTCCTGCAGCGCATGGAGCGGCACTACCGCGAGCAGTTGCGCGACATCGTGGTGATGGCCTCGCCCGACGGTGCGCGCGCCGGCGCCGAGTACGTGGTCCACGGCGAATACCTGCTCACCGATCCCGGCCTGCCGGAAGCGCGCGGCCAACGCTATGCCCTGCCGGGCGGCGCCTTCTTCGAGATCCGCGACAACAAGATCCAGCGCGTCACCAACTACTACAACCTCGAACAGTGGATGGTCCAGGTCGGCGCCTGAGCCGACTTGTCGGCTGCAGAGTACTTAAGCCGACTTGTCGGCCGCTTCGGCACTAAGCCGACTTGTCGGCTGCACGGCACTAAGCCGACCTTCTTGCCGCATCAGCAGAAGATCAACCGCCGCGATCGCTGCGCAGTTGCCTGACCTTGCGTTCGTTGCCGGCGGCGGCGCGCGCCGCGACGATGCTGAACAAGACGATGCCGATGCCGACCACGCAGGCGCCGGCCAGGGCGCGGCCCTGCGGCCAGGCTTCGCCGAGCCACAAGGCGCCGATCACGGTCGCGAACAAGATCTCCGCGGCCTGCATCGCCTCGGCCGCGGCGAGCGCGGTCGGGTCGTTGCGGACCATGCCGGTGGCCTGGAAGAACAACACCGTGGCGATCACGCCCGCGCTCAAGGCCACACCGGCCGCCAACCCGACCTGGCCCATCGGCGGTGCACCGGCTTCGACCCCGGCATAGACCGCGATCGCCCACCACAAGGGTTGGCTCGCCAGGGTCATGCCGAACACCCGCTGGGTCGCGTTGAGTTCGATCCCGGCTTTTTCCAGATGCAGCAGCAGGCCGCGGTTGCCGAGCGGATAGGCGAAGGCCGACACCGCCACGCAGATCAAGGCGATCCAGCCGGCGCGGTCGAGCCGGCCGCCGCCATGGCCGAACTGCAGCAACAACACGCCGACCACGATGATCGCGCCGACCGCGAGCGCCGGCCGCGGAATCCGCGCGCGCGCATCGCGGTACAGGAACGGCGCGCACAGCATCCCGGCGATCACGGTCAGCTGGAAGGTGCCGGCGATCAGCCACGACGGGCCGCTGGCCGCAGCAAAGCTCAGGCACACGTAGAACAAGACGAAACCGATCCCGCTCCACCACAGCCAGGGTCCGGGATGGCGGCGGATCGCCCGCCACACCGGCGCCATGCCGCCGAGCACCGGCATCGCCACCAGCAGCATCGGCAGGGTGAACAGATAACGCAGCGCCGCGGTCCAGGCCCAATGACCGCCGTCGTTGGCGGCGGCACGGTTGAGCACGTAAGTGCAGGTGAAGAACAGCGCCGACACCAGCGCGATCAACACCGCCCACAGAGCGTGGCGACGCGCGCTCACGGGCGTTGCCGCACGCGGATGCTCGACACCGGCACCTGCACTTCGTCATAGCCGCCGATGCGGATCGGCGCGCCCGGCGGCGGGCCCCAGGCATGGGCGTAGATCACTTCCCAGGTCGCCGGCAGGCGGCCGTCGTCGCCACGCAAGGCTTCGTAAGCCTGCGCCGCACGGGCGAAACGCGCGCGCCCGGTCAGGCTGCGGCGGCGATCGTTCATCGCATTGGTCGCGCCGAGCGTGCGCAACTCGCGCATCAGATGGCCGAGATCGGGATGGCCGAGAACGAACTCGTCGCGATCGAGCACCGGGTTCTGGAAACCGGAGGCGATCAGCGCATCGCCGAACTGGGCGATCGACGGAAACAGGCTGACGTGCGGCGCGGCATCGGCTTCGGCGAAAGCACCGCGCAGCTCGAACAAGGTGTCGGGGCCGAAGGTCGAGACCAGCAACAGACCGCCGGGTTTGAGCACGCGGCGGAACCCGGCGAACACCGCCGGCAGGTCTTCGCACCATTGCAGGCACAGGTTCGAGAACAACACGTCGACGCTGCCGTCGCGCAGCGGCAATGCGCGCGCATCGGCGCAGACCGCATCGGGACGGCGCGCGCCGCCGAGCAGGCGCGGCCGCCAACCGCCTTCGCCGAAATGGGTGCGCGCCTCGCGCAGCATCGGCAGGGCCAGGTCGAGCGCGATCACCTGCGCGCGCGGCCAGCGCTTCTGCATCGCCGCGCTCAGATGGCCGGAGCCGCAGCCGATGTCGACCACCACCTCGGGGGTGCGCTCGTCGAGGTAGTCCAGGGTTTCCGACAGGCGTGCGCCGACTTCGCGCTGCAGGGCGGCAGCGCCGTCGTAACCGTGCGCGGCGCGCGAGAACGAGCGGCGAACCTGGCGGTGGTCGAAAAGATCGTTCATGAGGCGTCAGCAATCCACAACGGCGGTCGGGGCGGTCGCCGGCGCGACGAAGCCCTCGATGAGTTGCGCGACCTGTGCGGTCGCGCCGAGAAACGGCGCATGGCCGGCGTTGCCGATGACCACGCTGCGGCCCTGCGGCGCGAGCGCGGCCGCGGCCGGCATCGCCCCGGCCGGGACCAGGCGGTCGCGACGGCCCGAGATCCACAGGCTCGACACCTGCAAGCGCGGCAGCTCGCCGCGCACGTCGAATCCGTCGAGCAGGGCCAGGCCTTCGTGCAAGGCGCGTTCGGCCGGTTCGCCACGGGCGAAAGCTTCGCTCTTCAGGCTGCGCAGTTCTTCCTGGGCGCTGGCCGAACCCAAGGCTTCGAGCGCGAGAAAACCTTCGAGGGTGCCGCGGAAATCGCGCCGCAAGGCTTCGCCGAAATTCCGGAACAGGTCCGGCGAGACACCGTGAGGCCAGTCCTCGCCGACGACGAAACGCGGCGACGAGGCGATCATGATCAAGCCGCGCACCTGCTGCGGGTGATCGAGCGCGGCGCGCAACGCGACCTGGCCGCCGAGCGACCACCCCAGCCAATAGGCATCGGGAATGCGCGCGACCAGTTCGGCGGCGAGCGTGCGCGGATCGAGCGGCGTCCGGTCGTCGCGTGCATGGCCGTGGCCCGGCAGATCGATCAGGTGCAGGGTGAAGTGCGCACTGAGCTGTTCGACCAATGGCGCAAACAAACCGCCGTGCATGGCCCAGCCGTGGATCAGTGCGATGACCGGGCGGGCTGGGTCTGCCGCGGCGCCGGTGGTTTCGATGTACATGGGAAGCGGGTCCGTACTGCTATAGGTCGTCGGGTGTTTCTCATTGCCGCACGATGCGTTCTGGTGTCGCCATGGCCCGCGCGTGGCCGTGACGGCCGTTGCTGCGCGAACGCATGCTCCACCGCGATACATACCGCGCCGATACGATCGAGCGTCTTGTCTTCAATCGCCGCCGACGGGGTTCGCGCGGCGCAGCGCATGCAGGGCCGCCAGCGCCTCGTCGCGCCGATCCGACGGCACCAGCAAATGATCGTGATGAAAGCCGGCCAACACGTTGCAGGCGATGCCGCGTGCAGCCAAGGCCTGCGACACCGCCGCGGTCAGGCCGACCGCCTGCAACGCCGAATGCACGCTCAGGCTCAGCCAGGCAGCGACGAAGTCGTAGCTCAGGCCGTGCGCATCGGCGTCTTCGCGACGCAGCACGCAGGTCAGCCCTTCGGCTTCCTCGATCGTCGCCAGCGCCAAAGCGCGCGGCAAACGCTCGGGCTGCACGGCGGTGACGAACACGTATTCGCCGGCACGGGCTTCGACTTCGAGCGTCTCCAACATGCGGGCCAGATCGGTTTCGGGCGGCCGGATCGGTTGCGGCTCGACGGCGCGACTCATCGCGCCACGGTGGCGGGCGCGGCGCGGGCGCCGTCGCTGCCTTCGATCGCCACGCGTTCGGCCGCGCGCGCCAACGCTTCGATCAGGCCGTCGACCTGTTCGCGCGTGTGCAGCGCCGAGAACGTCACCCGCAGACGCGCGCGCCCTTCCGGGACGGTCGGCGGGCGGATCGCCGCGACCCAGTAACCCTGCTGTTCCAAAGCCTGCGCCATCGCCAGGGCGCGGCGGTCGTCGCCGCACATCACCGGCTGGATCGGCGTACCCGAGGCCAACAGTTCCAGGCCGAGCTTGCCGGCGCGTTCGCGGAAATGTGCGGTCAGCTCGGCCAGCTTCTCGCGCCGCCAATGGTCGTTGCGGGCCAGCTTGAGCGCCGCCCGCGTCGCCGCGGCCTGGGCCGGCGGCAAGGCGGTGGTGTAGAGATGACTGCGCGCGGTTTCGGCCAGATGACCGATCAGATCGGCATCGCCGTGCAGGGCCGCGCCGTAGCTGCCGAGCGCTTTGCCGAAGGTCGCCAGTTGCAGCGGCACTTCCTGCACCGACAGGCGCGCCGCGGCCACGGTGCCGCGCCCGTCCGGGCCGACCACGCCGACGCCGTGGGCGTCGTCGACATAGAACACCGCCTTCTGCGCGCGTGCGACCAAGGCCAGGTCGCGCAGCGGCGCGAGATCGCCGTCCATGCTGAATACGCCGTCGGTGGCGAGCATCGCCAGGCCATCGGGGACATTACGCAACTGCCGGATCGCGCCTTCGGGATCGGCGTGCGGATAACGGCGCAACCGGCAGCCGGCCAGACGCGCGGCGTCGATCAGGCTGGCGTGGTTGAGCCGGTCCTGCACACAAACATCGTCTTCGCCGAGCAGCCCCTGCACCGCGGCGATGTTGGCCAGGAAACCGCTGCCGAACAGCAACGCGCGCGGCGAACCGAGCCAGTCGGCCAGTTCGCGTTCGAGCGCTTCATGCTGGGCGTGGTGGCCGCAGACCAGATGCGAGGCGAGCCCGCCGGTGCCCTCGCGGGCGGCCGCGTCCTGGAAGGCGTTGATCACCGCAAAGTGCTGCGACAGGCCGAGGTAGTCGTTGCCGCAGAAATTCACCAGCGAGCGCCCGTCGACCTCGCAGCGCGCGCCGTCGCGGTGAGTGACCACGCGGTGGGTACGGGTACGGGCGGTCGCCACGCGCTCGGCGTGGGCGGTCTGGATCCGGTCGCGCCAAAGGGTTCGCTGGCTGCTCATCGCGGTAGCTCCGCCGCGTCAGGCGGCGCAGGAGTGGGCGGGGTCGGTGGTTGCCTCAACGTGCTCTTCAATACTCGCATGGACGGTGCCCGCGGTCTCGACGATCTGCATCGGGCGCAGGCCGAGACGGGCGAACAGGGCCAGGTCGCGCTCGGTGTCGGGGTTGCCGGTGGTCAGCAACTTCTCGCCGTAGAAGATGGAATTGGCGCCGGCCAGGAAGCACAGGGCCTGCAGCTCGTCGCTCATGGCCTCGCGCCCGGCCGACAGGCGGACCATCGACTTGGGCATCAGCAGGCGGGCGACCGCGATGGTGCGGACGAATTCGAAGGGGTCGAGCTCGGCGGTGCCGGCCAGCGGGGTGCCCTCGACCTGGACCAGGCGGTTGATCGGCACCGAGTCCGGGTGCGCCGGCAGGTTGGCCAGGGTCTGCAGCAGGCCGGCGCGTTGCTCGCGCGACTCGCCCATGCCGACGATGCCGCCGCAGCAGGTCTTCATGCCGACATCGCGCACGTGCGCGAGGGTGTCCAGGCGGTCCTGGTACTCGCGGGTGTGGATGATCTCGTTGTAGAACTCGGGCGCGGTGTCGAGGTTGTGGTTGTAGTAGTCCAACCCCGCCGACTTCAGCGCGGTCGCCTGGTCGCCCGAAAGCATGCCCAGGGTCGCGCAGGTCTCCAGGCCCAGCGCCTTCACCTCGCGGATCATCGCCGCGACCTTCGGGATGTCGCGGTCCTTCGGCGAACGCCAGGCCGCGCCCATGCAGAAGCGCGAGGCGCCGGCGGCCTTAGCCTGGCGGGCCTTCTCGATCACCGCCTCGGTGCTCATCAGCTTGGTCGCGTCGACACCGGTGTGATAGCGCTGCGCCTGCGGGCAGTAAGCGCAGTCCTCGGGGCAACCGCCGGTCTTGACCGACAACAGGGTGCTGACCTGGACTTCGGCCGGGTCGAAGTTCTCCCGGTGCACGCTACCGGCGCGGTGCAGCAACTCGGGGAAGGGCAAATCGAACAGCGCACGGACCTCGGCGCGGGACCAATCGTTGCGAAGAAGGGGCATAGACACTAGAGCTGGCTCCACAGCGGGGATTTCACTGACGGCGGGCAACGGGGGATACCGACAGCGCGGGCCGTTCGGAGCGGGCAGTCTGGGAAGCATGTCGACAACTGTCAACCAGGATCGGCCGCTCCGGGTTGACAGTGTCTGGCGGCGTCTCGGCTGGGCCTTGTGGCCCCCGCGCTGCCTGATCTGCGCCGAACCGGGCCTGCCCGGACGCGATCTGTGCCCGGCCTGCGAGGCGGAATGGCCGCGGATCGGGGCCGCGTGTCTGCGCTGCGCCTTGCCGTTGGCGGGGGTGCCGGCGGAACCGACATCGGCTTGGTCGCGTGGGGCGGTACCGGCGCTGAAGGCGGTTGGAGACGGAGCTCGTGCAGCAGCGGGTGCGGGTGCGGGTGCGGGTGCGGGTGCGATGATCGATCCGTCCGGCCTGCCCTTGATCTGCGGCCATTGCCTGCGCCGGCCGCCACCGCTGACCCAGGTTCACGCGGCCTGCTTATACCGACCGCCGCTCGACCGCCTGCTGCCGCGCTTCAAGTTTCATCGCGACCTGGCCGCCGGGCGCCTGCTCACGACGATGATGGCTCAGGCCTTCGAACCGCTGCTGACGCTGAGCCCCCCGACGGCGACGTCGGGGCTCGCAGCGCCCGTTGCATCGGACGCCGCCAGTCGGGCATTCGGGCCCGTTCTGGTTCCGATCCCCCTGCACCACCGACGACTGCGCGAACGCGGCTACGACCAGGCCCTGGAATTGGCGCGTCCTCTGTCGCGAAAACTCCGCCTGCCCCTGCTCGATCACGGCCTGATCCGCCTGCGCGACACCTCGGCGCAATCCCTGCTGGACGCCAAACAACGCCGCCGCAACCTGCGCGGCGCCTTCGCCTGGCGCCCTGGCCTGCCCCTGCCCGCCCACATCGTCCTGATCGACGACGTCATGACCACCGGCGCCACCCTTCATTCCGCCGCCACAGCCCTGCGACGCGCGGGTGCCCAGCGCGTCGACGCCTGGGTGTGTGCGCGGGTGACGGCGGCTTGAGTCGCGGCGAGGGGTCGTTTCGTCGGGCAGGCTTTCGGCGTTAGCCGTGGTTTCCCGGTTGCCCGTGGTGTCGTCGCGATCTCGGAGTTTCGTGGTCGCGGCTCGCGCCGCTCCTACCAAAGAGCGGGCGCGACCGGCAGCTGCTGTTGCTGTTGCTGTTGCTGTTGCTGTTGCTGTTGCTGTTGCTGTTGCTGTTGCTGTTGCTGTTGCTGTTGCTGTTGCTGTTGCCGTGATTTTGATCTGCTTTGCCGCTTTGCCGGTCAAATGAAGACCCGTAGGGCGGCCCGCATGGATGCGGGCCGTGCGCAAGCAGGCCATGGATGGCCTGTCTGGAGCATCCCTGCGTTGGCATCGATCGTGCGGGCTTGTGCCCTTGCAGGGAGAGCCCTTTTCTTTGGTTTGCACTGTCTAACCTCAAGCGCATCACTCGCCTTTGAGGTCAGCGCATGGGAACCCGGTACAGCCACTTCAGCGCCGAAGAGCGCGGTGTGATCATGGCCATGAAGCAGCACGGCCATAGCGGCCGG
>NZ_JBQJIN010000044.1:0-32214 GCF_052078695.1 Lysobacter sp. CA196
GATGCTCGTGCCATCGGGACACGCCAATTCGGGTCGCGGTTCATACCTGGAGGTCCTGATGATCTCGATGGGTACGGCGACCGATGCTCCAATGAGCCGCGATAGCAGCCGCTGCGTTCATACAGGTGCTCACCGGAACAGACCCGGCAAACCGTAATGCTCGTTCAAAGCGAAAGCTCCGTAAGAAAGAGATCGGTAGGGATAGTTCGCCCTCGAGCCAAGGACCGTACCCAGCCGCTACCCACCTTGAAAGTATTCGGCCCAGGGAGGGAATAGTTACACTTCCTACCAGACAGGAAGGAGTCGCCGGCCCGACGGCTTCCGTCCCGGCATTGAATCTATGCCTGAGACCGCCTGCAACGAAGTCTGCCTAATCGATCTTCTAGGCGACGTTAATCTAGCTGGCTCTGCTCCGAGAGGGGCTCATAACGTCCCCTAACCAGGAATGTTGGGGCGACCTCCGAAACACTCGCCCCGCCTAACCCATTTATTTGTATGGGCCGAATGCAGAGCCTTTCCGTTCCGAAACCACCGGCACGACGAAGAGAGAGGCCCATGGCAATTTTTCGCCAAGCTCCGCTTTCCGGAGACCCCGCAGCTCAAAGCTAACGCGTAAATGGCCGAAAATAGAAAATTTCTTGGTTGTCTTCAGAGGCGAGAAAAGCACCGTCTTTGCAAGAGCAGACAGGGATGATGCGGCGTCACAACAATGACTAATGTGCCAAATCTTGCCAGCACACTTAAGTGCTATCGCGGCAATCTGTTCTCTTCTTTCGTAGAGCCAATCGAATTCTACCGCCCTGTCGCGTCACCTGCTCAGGCCCACACGAACAGAGGGTGGCGCAGGACGCCGTTGGAGAGATGAATTCTGAAAGCCGCGGGGAAGGAGGTGGCGTCGCATATATCGGCCAGATGCCTAAGAATTTTCCGCATGGCGGGCACGCTAGATTTGTGGCTAACTGGGTTTTAAATGAGATCTTAAAAAAATATATAGAGCATAGACAGGCTATGCGGCGGCATGGTTTCTCTAACCGTGGCCAGCCCTATGCAAATCCGTATGAACTACAGTGACACTATTTTCATATTTTAATCCTAATAAAGACCAAGACCATCATGTCGTATCGATTTCGCCCTTTCTTTGCTAGCGTGCTGACGATGCTAATTTTAGCCGCCCCCTCGGTCGCTGCGATCGAAACGACGCCGGCGGGAGGCTTTGAACTCGCCGCCGATAACTTGGACTCTGTCGAATATCGCTTCCGGATCGATGAAGATCCTGGTGATAGTTCCTTCATCTTCTGGGCGCAGCAGTTTTGGATCAACGGCGGCGCTGGCGGCTACTTGGGTTTGCAGCGCGACGCTCATGCCGAGCCTTACAAGAAGAAGGTGATCTTTTCCATTTGGGACACGCTGGCCTCTCGAAAAGGAAATATTCCAGGCACTAAGGCACAACCCTTCGGAGGCGAAGGCGTAGGACAGCAAGTTATCGCTCCGCTGGATTGGAAAATTGGGCATACGTATGCGTTCACACTGCGTCTTCTGGCAGACCGATGGTGGAGCGTTCACATAGCCGATGAAACCACTGGGCAGCAGTGGGATCTAGGCGGCATACAGGCGCGACCATCGTGGCAGAGGCTGCAGCCTTATGTGAGTACCTTCACTGAGGTGTACCTTCGCAACCAGGCCTGTGAGGAAATCCCTTATGCCCGCGCCAGCTTTCTACCTCCAGTGGGCAACTACGGTGACGTAGTGGATCTACCCTCGAAGCGCAGTGCCTATACCTATGGCTCGTATGGGATGTGCGATACCGCTCAGGCGCCAGGAGCTCGCCCCGGGGAGAATGTCGGCGTAAGCGCCCGTTCTGATGCCAGCGGCACACTAGTTCACGAGATTGGCCTCTCGAATAGACCACAACGTGAAAGCAGTTGGTATCTCTATCGCAATACCCTTGTCTCAGTGGACACTGTCAGTGGCCAAACAAAATGCATCACCCCCCGGAGTAACCCTACTGGTTGTTACCAAGTGGCGCGGACGGATCGAGATTACCTGCGGCAGCTAGTCAGCGACGCGAGCTCAACTGGAAATACCTTGACATGTGGCAGTCCAAACTATGTGAAGACATGGGGCGCGGTGCCGTCATATCCGCATCACTGGTGCAATGCCTTTTCGATTGAGCGGAAAGCGCTACAAGCACTTTAGTGGGCCAGCAAAGCACACCAGAGTTATCGTTGTCGCTCGCAATCGCCGAGGAGCTTTCATCCCGGAGAGGGCGCTGCAGCAAATAGTGAATTCGATAGGTGAGCTTGCGATTCGATCGGCTTGAGTCCGATTTCGCCATAGACCTCGCTGCTCTAAAGCGGCGACCCATAGCTGGTTGACTTCATCCACCGATGCGAATGATGCCTCAGTGGGAAATTGCCTCCATTTCGGCCTCGACCTGAGTAGTCTAGTGACAACGAGTGCCGGTTCATAACCGAGCAAGGTAACGAGCCGACGATCGAAGCAGGGAGTAATGAAATCGCCAGGAATAAATCGACTTAGAGGAAAATACAAGATAGCTGGACCAGTATAAAAATTCGTACCTTGCGGTTTTCCACGCATTTCTGGGCGGTGGCGTCGAAAGCTGGCGTTGCATGTTCCGAGTATGGCCGGCTAGAGCACAGCATTTGCCCCCAGATATTATGCTCAAAGAAAGGGACCGCAAAATCTGAACAGGCCGATTGATTTTATGGAATACAGATGCGCGGATGCTCGTGTCGATAATAAATGAAGATTTGGCAGCAGCCCGCTCGGGAGATAGAGCCGCCCTAGAACGCGTACTTATGCGCTCACGCCAAGATCTGCGACGTTACGCCGAATATCACTGCAGCATCAACGACGTCGAAGATGCAGTACAGGAGAGCCTGTTGGCTCTCTCGCGCAAATTGTGCGACCTCCGCGTGCTGGAGTGCTTTGCATCGTGGTCCTTTCGCATTGTCAAGCGCGAATGCAATCGACTCAAACGCGGTCGCATCTTCTTCAACGGCGACACCATAACCGATGAAATCCTGCCCGTGATCACCCCCGAAGCCCACGAATGGCGCCATGATGTCGCTGCGGCGCTTGAATCCCTCCCCCGGCACTATCGCGAAATCGTTCTGTTGCGCGATCTAGAAGGGTTGACGATCGCCGAGATCAGCGTTCGGCTTCAGTTGAGCGATAAGGCGGTCAAGTCGCGTCTGCATCGCGCGCGCGCGCGCGCGCGAATACCTGCGGTCTTGACATATCACTTCGTTGCTCAGGTAATCGAGCAGCGATTAGCCGGCAAATCCCCGCTCGGCCGATATCGCCATGCGAGAAACATTCCGTACTCAAGTACACCCAGAAGTACGCTCTCTCACTCTTCCAGCCCAAACAACTACTCGCGTTCGAGACGATTGACCTATCCCTGGTCAGAACGATGCCTCCTTAAGCTGGACACCTTCGAAAAGGCACGGGTCCAACAGATGACATGTGCTTGATTCGATGCATCGCCAGAACGACGTAGCTGGTGGTGTTGCACTGCTCTAGAGAATAGACAGTAGTTCTACGCGAGGGCAGACAGCTGCTTTCACGCTGCTGCGCAGATACCCTGCCGATACGACCTCCGGGCCGCACCGAATTTTGTTTCTCAATGCCTAGGCGGCCAGAGATTCGACCGATTCGGCGTCCAAGCTGGCTACTGCGCCGAGGTTGGGTGACGGCCTTCGATGTGTCGTGTTCCGCACTGAACGAGCGTTTTAGCACCATCACCGAGAGTTTGCGCACTACGCAAGTGCGCGCGGCCTGCCACGCTGATCGCCTATTCCCCTAACGGATCGTCCTCGATGAGATCTTGGCATTGCCACGCCCTTCTTCTCACCGCTTTGCTACCGACGTTTACCCAGGCCGCCGACTTCACCCTGGTGAGTCCTGACCTGTCGCCGCACGACACGTTCGGCGCCGAGTACGTCTACAACGGCTTCGGTTGCAACGGCAACAACCATTCGCCCGCGCTACACTGGAGCGGCGCGCCGACTGACACGCGAAGTTTTGCAATCACCATGTATGATCCAGACGCTCCCAGCGGCAGTGGCTGGTGGCATTGGCTGGTAGTTAATCTGCCTGCGAGTGTTTCGGCACTATCGAGCGATGCTAGCGCCGAGTCGCTGCCGGCCGGGGCGTTGCAGACCCGAACCGATTTTGGCAAACCCGGTTATGGCGGTCCTTGTCCGCCGCAGGGCAAAGCACACCGCTATGAGTTCACCGTCTGGGCGCTCAAGACCGACAAGCTCGCGGTCGATGCTGAGGCCAGCGGTGCGCTGGTCGGTTTCATGATTCGACAGAACGCGCTCGCCCACGCTAAGCTCACCGTGAAGTACGCTCGCTGAGCGATCGCCAGTCACACGCACAATGATACTGTCGTAATGGAGCTATGTTCGAGCGTCGAACCTGAAATTTCCCATCTTCCGCGGAACGAAGTCGCTACCGCCGCAGTCACGCATCCGCACGTTGGTCAATCTAGAGTTCAACATTGCGAAAAGCGGATCGCTGGCGTTGAGTTTCTCGCACGCAATAGTCACGTATTACGAGAAATCGGCGTTGCGCGACCTTTGCTCGTTCAGGTCACGCATGGCGAGAAGTATTTGCATTGGCGGGACGGTATCGATCGAGTAGGCCGAGGCAAATTGCTAGTGCTGATGCCGGGCGAGCGTTATCACGTGGAGAACTTAGCCGGCGCCCAGGGCTATCGTGCGGATCTTCTGCAATTGCATCCAGAGTTGATAGCCGAGTTTCGTCGCCATCGCGCGGGGCTAGTCGAAGACTTGCTCGCACGTTCGCCGCAACCACAAGCCTCAATCGCCCTCGACCGCCATAGTTCGCAGGCCTGGACTCATCTGTTGGCTGCGCTCGGCAACGATGCTCCGGCCGCACTGCTCGAACAGCAAGCGCAAACACTATTGCTCTGCCTGGTTCTGGCGGGCAGTGGCGGCGCGTTGTTCCTCGATCGGCAGGCACCGTTAGTCGCGCGGATCGGCCACCTTGTGCGTAGCGATCTGGCCGCAGATTGGTCCGTCCCCACAGTTGCCGCGCAACTGGGCATTGGAGTATCAACCCTACGCCGGAAACTGGCGGCGCAAGACTGCAGCTTCCGCAGCATCCTCGAAGACGCGCGCTTAGGGAGGGCCTT
Source organism: Lysobacter sp. CA196 (assembly GCF_052078695.1). NCBI lineage: Bacteria > Pseudomonadati > Pseudomonadota > Gammaproteobacteria > Lysobacterales > Lysobacteraceae > Lysobacter > Lysobacter sp. CA196. The sequence continues at coordinate 5,186 of NZ_JBQJIN010000044.1, forward strand.
GGAATCGCTACAAAACACCAAACTGAGTATCGGTCGGATCGCCAGCGCCGTCGGCTATACCTCTGCCTCACGCTTTTCGGTGCGTTTCCGCCAACGCTATGGCTTGTCACCGAGTGAGTTGCGCCAGGCCTTGTAGCTAGCCTAGGCTCCCGACGTCCCTGCCTGCCAAGCATCTGCAACACATTGTACAAACGGATTTTACTTGCAGTTTAAAGGGAGTTGGCTTGCAAACTGAATCGTAAGTAGGTTCGGATCAGCCTTCCAACCGCGGATAAGCAAGTTCCACTATCTACTGATACCCACGAGTCAGCACGAACGCGCCGCGATGTTAGCTAGCATTGGCAATATAGATAAGCTTGCGGATCTCCGGCGGATAGTCGAAGAACGGAGTTAGGCGCTCCCAGCTGTTTCGCCAGGATCAGCTGATCGGCGAATACTCGTCCCAACAGGCCGCAAACTCGGTCAGCTGTTGCTCGATCTCTTCGGTGGTGGCGTAGCTATAGATTTACTGGGGGTTGATCGCCACTTCAGCCCCGCGCCGCCACCAGTGCCCGTGCCCCGCCTCGATGGCTCGGGACGCGCAGAAGTGGAAACACCACGACCAAACGCCGCTTCCGTAGTCTTCTTTGCCCTGGCCCGATCACCACCGTCCTCACGGCCCAGTCCGCCTTCTTCGACTCGGCGCTTGTGCCCGCTCTCAGTCAGGCCCACGCGACCGTCGTAGCCCTTTACGGGTGCATCGATGCCGCGCGCTTGCAGGCCTTGGCCCACGTCCTGCGCCAAACCTGGACGGGTACAACTGCCCGTGTCGCAGCCCACCGTGTTCACCTTTGCCAGATCCACCGGTGCGCCGCCACCTTGCGACAGCTCTTCGCGCAGCCCGGCCACTTCCTGCACAACTGCAGCCGCGTCCAGCCCGGCCAAACGCTTGCTGCTCGTGCCGTCTCCGGCGCCATGGCCGATCAGTTCGAGCTCGGTCCGGCCGCCATCGGGACGCAGGTTGCCCTCCACGACAGTGTGGTTGCCCTGCTCGTCGCGCTTGATCAACACGCTGTTGTCCGGATGCTTTTCGAACACCCGCTTGGCCGACGCCTCGCTAGTGGCGTCGGACTCCAATTGCACGATCACGCGCTGATCGTACTTGTCTGCCGGTTTCGATGCGTCTGCAGAATCCACGCCCGTCGCAGCTTGGGATTCCGAATGCACTCCACCCGCGGCGGTCACTTTCTCATTGAATTTTTCGGCTTGTAGCTCTCCCAAAGACCAGGATTGCTTTCCCAAGGCTTCGGGACCACTTCGAACTCCTTGCGCTCCGTATCATATTTCCAGAACAAAAGATTATTCGGACCAATAGAGCCTTCAGCGTCACGACGATACAGGTATCTGAGCTCTGACGGGGTAATCGCAGAATACCCGTTCCAGGCGCGCGCCTCCTTACCCACGACTGAGGCCATATCTATATCCGTCGTCATGAAGTTGACCCTAGCCCCACTGGTTATGGTGTAGTCCAGAATCGCTTTCGACGTCCGCACAAATGGTTTCAGCCCGGATATGTGGCCATAGTAATCATCACTCGCCGGATTCGTCGCGTCGCCATTGGGCTTATCCTTATAATGATAACCATCAACATTCAGATAGTCATAGAGCGCCAAGCTGCGAGCCTTTTCCGCGTCAGTTATCCTCGTTGAATACTCATCATTACGACCCTGGCTATTTTTATAAATTTCCGCGTCGTCCAAAAGAGCTCGATAGTCCGAAGCCAGCACCAAGTTTTCTTTATTAACCCCAGCGTTGCGCCGAACCTGCGGCTCAGACGGGTTCTTGAGTGCGTCGGTAGTTCCGTAAATGACATCTCCAATGCGGAACTCCCCGGGCGGTCGCGTTGCGCTTTCGGCCGTCCCACTAGCTGGCAGCTGTGTCACTCCACCACTCGATGAGCCGGCAAGTGTCTGCGGCGCTTCGACGCGCGGCAGACCACTGCCATTCGCGCCAGTCTTCAACGGTTTCAACGGAGGGTAAGAAACGCCTGTACCCGCACCGCCACCAGTGCCTGTGCCCCGCTTCAACGGCTCAGGGCGCGCGGAAGTGGAAACCCCACGACCAAATGCTACTTCCGTGGTCTTCTGCGCTCCGCTTCGACCGCCGCCGCTATCGCGACCCAATCCACCTTCTTCGACAGAACGCTTGTGCCCGCTCTCAGTCAGGCCCACGCGGCCGTCGTAGCCCTTTACGGGCGCATCGATGCCACGCTCTTGCAGGCCTTGGCTCACGTCCTGCGCCAAACCTGGACGGGTACAACTGCCCGTGTCGCAGCCCACGGTGTTCACCTTCGCCAGGTCCACCGGTGCGCCGCCGCCTTGCGACAGCTCCTCGCGCAGCCCGGCCACTTCCTGCACCAGGCCAGCCGCGTCCAGTCCGGCCAGACGCTTGCTGCCCGCGCCGTCTCCGGCGCCATCGCCATGGCCGACCAGTTCGAGCTTGGTCCGGCCGCCGTCTGGACGCAGACTGCCCTCCACCACGGTATGGTTACCCTGCGCATCGCGCTTGACCAACACACTGTTGTCCGGATGTTTCTCGAAGATCCGCTTGGCGGACGCCTCGCTGGTGGTGTCGGACTCCAATTGCACGATCACGCGCTGATCGTATTTGTCCACCGGCTTCGATGCGTCAGCGGAATCCGTACCCACCGACGTCTGCAATTGCGAGCGCCCCGCTTCCAGCTTGGGAGCTTGCCGATCCCCATCGAGCGCTATTCCAGTCGTAGTTGTCGGCACGGAAACACCCAAGGGCAATTCGGCCGTTGCTGACGAGGGCTCGACCATCGCCACCGGACGCGCGCTATCCGGGCGCACTGCATCGACATTGGGGCCAGTCCTAGTATCGACATTCGCCGAATCGGGTACTTCCGTGGGATTCGTGCGTCCTGCCTCCGGATTAGTACGCGATTCATTGCGGCTTCGACTATTGCTTCCCGCATCCACGCTTTCGGCCAGACGCGGTGCCTCCGTCTGCGCAAGTGCCTCGCCAGTGGCCGACCTAGAACGACCGTCGCCACCTGCAGATGTTGCGGCGCTGTCCGATTTCGTAGCTATGGGGTCGGCGCCCGATCGGCGCGGGGCAGGCGATTCAGCACCCGTTTGACGCGAAGAACGTCCGCCATCCGAAAGTCCTCCCTTCCCGCTATCCGGGGATCCGAGTTTCTTTCCTAGTGCCTCTTTTACGTCACCCACTCCGACGGTGATGCCGGCGGAGTTTCCGGCGATCTTCCGGTCCTGCGTAATCGTTTCGAGTCGGCCGGCATCGGCGTTGACCTTGCCTTGAGTGCCGCCTGCAGCATTGACGTTCAAGCCGGCCAGCGTCGCATGCTGAGTGGCTTCGTAGTGGACTTGATCGACGCGTTCGATCGACAGATCCACCGACGCCAAACCGGTCTTGCTGATACCACCGCCGCCGCCGCCGCTACCACCATCCTTATGCCGCGAATCCTTCAGCTCTTCGGCCACGATACGACCGCCAACGTCGAGACCGCCTCCGCCGTTCTCGTCGACTAGATGTCCGCCTTTGAGATGGACATCGCCACCGACCTTGGCAACCAGATTATTCGATGCCTTGATGCCGGATTGAGTGTTGGTCAGCGCGCTGTTGTCGTAGTCCGCACCGCCACCGCCGTTCACCGAGAACGTGGGAGCGACGATGCTCTGCGTCGTCACCGCCGCGCCCACGGTCGCGCCCCAGTTGGCGGTCTCGTGCCGCATCTGGCTCGTGTCTTGCACCGACTCGACCTTCAGATTGCGGCCGATATCGAGCGTGACATCGTCCGCCTCGACGGTTGCGCCGGCCAACGTGGTATCGCGTTTGGATTTCAGCGTAACCGAGCCGCCGGTCACCTGAGTCTCGGAATGGCTGGTACCGGATTCGACCGTCTTGTCAAGACTGCCCTGATAGCCTGTCGACAGACCAACCCCGGCGCCGGTCGGCGCCACCGACGCGCTGGCTTCGAGCACCGTGACATCGTGAGTCTGAGTCGAGCTTTCCGAATTCGTCGTGGTTTTAGCCGCCCCCAGCTTGATATCGCGAGCCGAGTCCAGTTCCACCGCCCCCTTGCCGCCGTCCAGAGTGACACCGGTCAAGGCGATGTCGCCCTGGGTGCTCTTGATCTTGATATTGCCGGCAATGGTGCTGGTGTTCTCGCTGCGCGTGGAAGACTTGGACGTAGTTTCTTCGTGCTTGACCCCTACTTTCGTAGAAGAAGCGGCCAGATCGCCGAATACCAGATTGGTCGCATCACCAGCCGCCTGAAGCGCGGTCAGCCCGGGATCGATTTCCATTCCTTCCTTGGCCTTGTTCGCCAAAGTCATCGACTTGCCGACCGTGTCGGCCACCGAGCTTTGAATCGAAGTGGTCAGACCGGCAAAGGTCTGCTTCGTCTGGGTACTGCGTTCGTCCACATCTTCGAACTTAGTACTCTTCACGTCGGCCGCGACGATCGAGACATCGCCATTGACGCGACTTTCTCCCTCGCCCTTTACGGCGCGGATGTCCGCGCCGCCCACGTCGGCGGTACGGCCGGCAGTCACATCCAGCTTGGATCCGAAGTTCAATTGGGCATTGCGATTCTTGACCGTATCGTGCGTCTTCGTTTCTTCCACGCGCTCGTAGCCGATTCGCGCGCTACCTAACTCTCCGGTTATCACCTTTTCGCTGTCAGCAGACTGGTCCTGCGGAGTCGACACGGCGACCTTAGGGCCGTCCAGGCCCCATTCGGCTCCCGCGCCATAGCCGCCGATACCCGCCTGGGCGCCTACCACGACGCCCTCCTTAACGGTCTTGGTTTCGGTGTGGCTATAGTCCTGCGAAGTCTTCGTAGTCCAATCCCGTCCCGCCTCGAAGCTACCCTCATCGGCCGCGTATTCGCCGCCCTGTAGCGTGATGTCTCGGCCGGCCTCTACCTTGAGCGTGCTGCCATCGCCGTTCGCGACGATTTGAGTACCCTGCGCGGTGGCGCTCACCGTCTTAGTGGTTTCGCTGGAGGACCCTAGCCCCAAGAAACCCGCGCTGCCGGTCTTATGCTGAAGCCGGGATTCCACCTCGTGAATATCGCTGGTGGTGACGTCGTTGCCCGCCTTCAGGTTGATGGCCTTGCCTGAAAGCGTTGCTGCCTGCAATTGGATGTCATGGCCAGCGTCAATAGACACTCGCCCCGAAGCATCAATAGCCCCCCTATTCGCGACGATCAAATCCCCCTGATCGTTATAGGTGGTTCTGGCCTGACTGGTGAACGAACCTTCTGTGTCGATCGCCACATCGGTCGCCGCGATCGAGGCGCCCGCATTGGCCACGTCGCCCTTTGCGGAGATTTCGACTTTCTTACCCGCACGGATTCCGCTATTCAGTCCGACGCCGGACGCGTTGTCGACCGTCGACGCGGATTCGATCTCTACATCGCCACCCGCCGATATCGTGCCGTTGACGTTCGAAACGCCACCGGCGTCGGCGCTGATGCGAACGTCCTTGCCCGCGGCAACACTCGCGACACCGTCGCTACGCCCCGCCTTGATTGCCGTCAGCGTCTTCGACGCCAAGTACAGCGTCGGCACCAGAACGTCTTGCCCATCGACCTTCGTTGCGACCAGCCAGACAATATCGCGGTCAAGCTTGTCCAGCTGCGCCCGGGTCGGCTCGATGCCAACCGCCAAGCCAATCAGATCGTCGACCTGCCCCGCATTGAACAGCAACTGCTGAGCCAGATTCTGGCCATTGAGATGGTAGTAGGAGTTGAGGAATCCACCGGTCAACCTCTTGACCTGCTGATCGATCAAATCGTTGATTAAATAATTGTCGCCAATAACGCTGATCGTGCGGTCGGGCTTGTATCCGACTTGCTGGAAGAAGTACTCAGAGCCATAGAACTGGCTTTGGTCGATGAACGGCAGTCGCGTTTCATAAAGTGGGTAGATACCCGGATCGGCTTTAGCCGTCTTGTCGGGGATCTGCGCCCGATTGGGAACGAACTTCTTGGCCCCGACGCCGCTCAGCGCGCTTTTCCAGACCTCTGCTGGCTGCAGCGACTGAATCAGCTCGCTCAGATTGACCGCCACGGCAAAGTTCCCATCTACCGTCTGCACTTCCCGGTCTCCGACCGAGACCGTTAGCGGTTTATTGTTCTCGCGCTTGGCGCCGTCACCATTGATGAACGCCCCACTGCGCTCATCGTGCAGAACGCTGCCGCCGGCCGAAATGATCGCCGAGCGATCTGCCGTGAATTTCAACGAGTCCGCGTTGGCTACATTGCCCTTGAACGCATTCCAACGCCTAACCAAGGTATCGTAGTCTGCACCTTTCCAATCTGCGCCGAAAACCTTAGACAACAGCTGATTGTAGATCGGAATGTCTTCAAACTGCTGGATCGTATAATTGACTTCGCGCGAATTCCAGTCGAGCCCGGCTATGCCGAGATTCTCGCTCCATTCTTTCGAGTACACGTTGTCCAACAGATCCCAAAGACTGTTGAACTTCTTGTTCCCGCTCTGCGCCAGGACGCCCGCTTTGATCTCGATATATGTCTCGCGCTGCAGATAGTCCTGCAAACTCACTTGGCGAATCACGCCGATGTTTTCGACGGCTCCGCCCACATGCAGATCGTTTCCGGCCAGAATCTGGCCACTGTTGCTGACCGTCGCTGCCTTTCCTTTTTGCGCGGCCTGATTCAGGCGTACTTCACCGCCGGCTTCAATGATGCCTTGAGCCGTAACCCTGATATCGGAGCCCAACGTCTCCAGCCCCTTTCCTTTGTCTACGAAACCGCCGTCGTAGGTCTGACCGATGAAAAGCTCGTATTTGTCCTTGCGAACAGCATTATGATAGACCTCATGCTCCTTTCTACCTCTCGACTGCTCCAAGACTTTCAACTCACCTGAACTGGCCACCTCGTTCTGAAGCCTCTCGGCGTCGATCGCAATGTCGCCCTGCGCGACGATGCGGCCGCCGGCGGCGTTAGTTACAGTCTGAGCATCGATCTTAATATCTCTCTGCGCGAGAATCTCGGCGCCCGATTCGTTCCGCAGTTGATCGCCTTGCAACTGGATGTCGCCGCCCGCCCACAACAAAGAGCGGTTTAGGATGTCACCTGCCGAGTTCAAAGCGATGTTTCCACCCGACAAGATGCCTTGATCGAGATCGATGTCGCCAGACGCATTGATACGTATGTCGCCAATATTCTCGAGATCCCGATCCGCGCTGTAGCGGCCGACATTCAGCGTCAACGCGCCGCGGGCCGTAGGTGCCAGCGTCGCGCCGGTCAGACGGAAATTCCCATTGTTGCGAAGGGTCAGCTCGACGTTCCGGCCACTGACGATTTTGCCGGCATTAGCATAGGAACCGGCATCCAAAGCCGCATCCCGGCCTGCCTCGATAGCCCCTTGCGCTTGATTGTCCAGCGCATCGACGCTGAGCCTGGCATCCGTGCGTGCCGCGATACGACCGCTATTGGCTAGTTGGGCAGCCGTAGCAATGACCCGGTCGGCGCTCAGTTCGCCGCTATTATGAATAGCGCCCGCGATCACGCTCAATTCATCGGCCGCTTGCAGCGCGCTACCGGCCTCGGTGTTTTCGACCCGATTCGCAGCGGCGATGTCCAGATTGCCCGCCGCCACGACACCGCGACTGTGGTTGCGCAGCGCCTGACTGGCAGTGGAAATCCGATCCGTCGCTGCGATCTTGCCGCCCGCGTTGACGATGTCGCGAGCTGCTCGCAGCTCGACGCTTCCAGCCGATTGCACGGTTGCCTGAGCATTGATGATTTCGCCCCCGTCCAGGTTAGCGGACTCCTGAGCCGCTATTAGCGCACCATCCGCATTCGTGATCGCGCCAGCGGTCCTCAGATCGATGCGTGCCGCCGAGATCTTTCCGTTTTCCCTGTTTCCTATCGAACCTGCCGTCGCGCTTACATTCTGGACCGCGCTAATCTCGGCCGTTTGATTGTCGAGCTCGCCCGCTGCGCTGATCGATACGCTGTCCGCAACGATCCCGGAACCATTGCTATTGCGAACACCCGCACCGGAAGTGATCGTGAGCCCACCCAGCGATCCCAGCGTCGAGTTGTCGGAGTTGCTAACTCCAGACTTAGCGGAAACCTTCGCTGCCTTCGCACCGAACAGTTTCCCTCCTCCCGCATTGCTAACTGCGCCCTCGCTACTGGCGAGGACAAGCTCATCCTTGGAACTTATGGACGAACTCCCAGCGTTGACAATCCCAGCCTTTGCTGCAACGGTCGCGGCCTTCTCGGCGAAGAGACGGCTGCCAGCAGTGTTGCTCACCACAGTATCGCTGTTGATCTCCAACTGGTCACCGGCATCTACCGTAGCGCCCGTATCGTTGAAGATACCCGCGCCGGAGTGGAGATTCACTTTCGCTCCGGAAATAGTCGCTGCGTCATTGCGTAATACACCAGCGACACTCAAGGTCAAGTCCCCGCCACCCCATACGGCTTGGTCGGAATTGACGAAATTTCCACTCGTATTCAAGTTTGAACGCGTGGCGCCGTACACTTGGGCTTGCGCGCCTCGATTAAGCACCTCCGCCGCGCGCAGATTTAACTCACCCTGGGATAGTAACTGGCCTAGGTTTTCTAGCCTCCCGGAAGCCGTAAGCGACACAGCGTCTACACCGCTGACTACGCCGGCATTTTTCACGTCTCCGGCTTGCACAGTCAACGCCGCGCCGGCTCTTACTTGACCGGTTCCCGCGTTGTCCAGACTCCCAACAACCAGGCCAGCACCCCGCGCACTCTCGATGCGCCCGCTATTGACCAAGTTCGTCGCGCCAACCTGCAAGCTCGCGTCGGCAGCGACGATCGCGCCACGCTCAACGAAGAGCCCGCCCTCGGAGGAAATGTGGATATCGCCGCTGGACGTGATCGATCCGGCTTGACGAACCCCTAAGCCCGACTCGGTGCTGATCAACTGCACCAACGAACCATGCATCGCGCCCACTGCAGAACCGCTGATGGCAAACTGCGGAGCTCCTTCGACAGCTCCGTTCGCAAGTTTCCGCACGCCTCGCGTACCTACTTCGTACGCGTTCAAACCTGCTGCCACCTTCAGCTGCGCATCGCCTGCGATGGCCCCATTGAGCTCGATGCTCCTAGCCACCACGTCGAAGAATCGCAGCCCGCCCGCATTGACCGGACCTGCGATATTGATGTGCCCGCCGCCTACTTCGAACCCGGCGCCCCCTTGAATCGGCCTGCCTGTAGTTAGAAGCAAACTATTGGCATTGATCGTCGATAGGCCATTGACATACAGACCGTTTTGGTTGGCTATGAGCAGATCCGCCGATTTACCGAAGACTTCCAGAGTACCGCCAAGACGGGATACTTCGTTGCCGGTTACTTCCGCAAGAATCGCATTCGCCGGTTTCGATAGATTCGGGTTGTTGATCGTGTATCCGCCGATCTTCGAAACCCCATCCACCTGGCTATTGTTGAAAACTACGCCGGGGCCCGAAACATCGAACCGCGTGAACTTGTTGTGCGACAAGCCGTTCGCGTTGGGGGCGACGATATTGATCAGAGCGGTGCCGTTCGCGGTGTTCGAAAGCAACGGCGCGGACGCGCCTGCGGACTGATCCGGCGTCGCCTGCGCGAGGACAGCTCCCGGCAAGTAGCAGGCTAGCGCCAGCAACAGGCACAGGCACAGGCACAGGCACAGGGTGCGCGGAACAAAGGTATGCGCAAGTCCGGCTGCCGAACTCTGGGGCGTCTTCTTCGCGCCGCTGGTGATTTCCGCGACCGGAATTAGAGCACCGGTTCTGATGTCGAAGATGAGACGGTAGAGTTTGGCGTTCATATGTCACCTATATAAATATGCTGGCTGACCCGATTTTTCGCGAGCTCTGAATCAGAATCTAAAATTAGCGTTTATGTACACGACCGCTTCATCCGAATAGCCCTTGGGCCGGTCGACGGGCCTGGCATAAGCCAGCGTCCATCTGGCCATCGCTGTCTGCCCCCGCACTCCGAGCACCGCGCCCGACAGGTGCTCGGATGCACGGCCACGATCTTTGGCGACGCCCACATCGAAACCGACGAAGGGCGTAAAGCGCCCCCTTGCGAGAGGTAGTTCCAATGTATTCGACAGATATGCGCCGCTATCGCCGTACACCACGCCGCCTTTGAATCCGCGCACGGTGAATTCGTCGCCCAGTGCTATTTTATTGGCCGCCAAAAGGGGACCATCGCCATACTGCCAGCCTCCACGCGCGGTATAGCTGAAGGCCACGCCCTTTTGCCAAGAGCGCGTCCAGTTGAAATTTCCCGAAATTTTGTCGTACAACGCCGGCGTCATGCCGTGCGCGTCGGGCTGGATGTCATTCGCTCCCAGCCAACTCCCCCCTTTGCCCAATGCGGCATCTAGGTAGTAGACGCCACCGGCGAATTTTCCGACGCGAGTCAGTCCCAGCGAAATATCGGTGTATTTGCGGCTATTGATATCGAGCCGGTAGTCGTCGATGAAATTTTCGCTCGCGCGCCGACCGAGTTTTGCGAAAAAGGTGTTCTTGCCGGTCTGATCGCGCCCGAAAACTCGCTCGACCTTCAAGCTGCTGTCTCCGGAGCGACCGCTCGATAGATAGCGCCCGAAATTTCCGCCAATAAGCCTTCTGTATTCCGAGCGAGTGTGTCGCAGTTCGAAGTCCCAGTAGCCTATCGGCACGGTTCCGAACGCGCTCCAGTTCTTTTCCTCGTCCAAGCCGTCGCGAAAGTAACGCTGGCCATAACTAACGCCCCAGAAGTCGCTGCCGAGCCCCTTGAACGTCAACTCCGCATTCAAACGATAGCGTCCGGCGTCATGGTCCCCCGTTCCGGAGCTATCGATGGCGACGTTGAAGCTCCAGGGCTTCGAGCCACGCTGCGCGATGTTCAAGTATGAGTACGAAAGGGTTTCCGCCGGCACGATATCAACCGTCGCCGCACCTAGGCCTCCGTTTAGCACTTCCACGGCCTGATCAACATCACGGATGTTGAGCTTGCGTTTACTCGTTCTCGGCAGGCTCGCCAGCAAGAGCCGCTGACGCCAGGTTCGTGCCGAAATGCCGTCGATCTGCCAACCCTGCACGTATCCCCAACTCACCTGAACCTGTAAGCGGCCCGACTTTATATTTTGTCGGTTCAAGGTAACCGTGGTCGTTACATAGCCCTTTTGGCCATAATAGTTAGTCAGATCCCGAATCAAGGCCAACATTTCATCCGCGCCCATGCGAGTATTTCTATAGCGCGCCAGGACCTCATCCCGAGCGGCGGATGGCTCAGGATCTCCAATCACTTTGATATCGGTAATAAGGAACGCGGCTCCACTGCCGCGTGCGACCTCAGTACGAGGAGTCGCTTCCGGCAGAGACCGTCTTTTCTCTTCATCTAGTTGCCGCTGAATACTGTCTTCCAGGCGTTGCCGTTCGAGACGATTCCGGACCACATCGAGTTCATTGGGGCGCTCTGTGCCAAGTGACTGGGCATATCCGATCTGCACTGGCAATAGGCAAGCTCCGCCGATCATCAGCGCGCCGACTCTGCCTGGAGAACTCCATCCAAAACTGATCATGTGGACCTTGGTCTCTTCATTCTCTTGTAAGCGAAGAATTTATGTAATGCAGTCGCAAGCAATAGAAGTGAAGCTATACCGCTAATCGGTAATCTCACCCGAAGGCTTGCTTTTTTTGCGGAGCATTTTTCGACTCCAGCCTGGAAACTCGCCCATACCTGATTCGGAACTATTTCACTGGATGGATATGGCAAGGCCTGCACAGAGGGCCCAGCACGGCTGCCGTTTCGGTATTGACATCATCAGCGCGCACTCGCCCGGGGCCTCCTCGGCGCCAAATCACGTAAAAGAGCACACAAAAGTTAGATATTCGTCACAAATTACAGCCTGCACTCTTCCATTTGTATAGGGAAATATCCTAGATCGCTGCGCTTGACGCCGGCACCCGCGTAAAACTTGGCAGACCGAGGTCCAATAGACCTGCGGAATCGCTTTTGGCGCGCTTTGTCTTCGACCTGGATTTACGCGTGGTCGCCGTCGGGGTCACGCAGCTCCGCTGCACTTCTATCGAGCCGCATTTCTTCGAGCGATGATTCGCAAGGCACTCCATGCCCCCCGATGCTCAGTAGAAAATTTCCACGGACGACGGCTCAAACCACATAGCCGTCTAGAGATCGGCATCGTATGAATCGCTCAGGACTCCAGAACACTTCAGCAGGCTCAGTTCGAAGCAGCTTCGTGCGTAAAACGCGTGGATGGGAACTTGAAAGAAGGAACGGTGCGCGAACTCTTGTATTCCCGTCCGAAGACTCGCATTTCAGATGCCGCCTCCAGCCGAATTCTGCTATCCGCTCGGACTTCCGTGCCCGCCGCACGTGCAGGCTGGAGGAAGAAGCATCGGCTCTTCGCTTAGAAGCGCGTAGTGAGTTCGATCAACCAAGTCGGCGTCATTTCCAGCAGCCAAATCTCGATCTGTTTATCGAATCCAGTCAGTACAGCCAATCCAATCAACAACAATGCGGCGCCCATTACCCGCCTGCCGATCTTGCCGAAACGCGCGGCGCGTTCGTGGTGGCGCAGGAACAAGGACCGCGATGCCACGCCCAGCGCGATCAACGGCAGCACCGCGGCGAGGCTGAAAATCAGCATCACCAAGCTGACCTCGCCCAGATCGCGTCCGCTTGCGGCCAAGGCGATCGCCGCACCGAGGGTCGGGCCGACGCAAGGGCTCCAAGCTACGCCCATCAGGGCGCCGACCAGGAACTGCGCTGCGGGATGATCGCTACGGATGCGCAATGCGGCGCGGCCGCTGATATCGCCGATACGGCCGACCAGCCGTTCCATCGCATGCTGCAAGGCCGGCAATGACAGCACCGCGCCGAAAATTAGCATCAACATACCGGCGCCGGCGCGCAGCTTGCGTTCGTCCAGGCCGAACAAAGCCCCGCTGCTGGTCACCACCACGCCGATCGTGGTGAACGACAGCGCCAGGCCCACGGCCAACGTCACCAGTCCCCAGCGACTGCGCCCGGTGGCCGAAGAAGCCACCAGTGGCAACACTGGCAGCACGCACGGCGACAACGTGGTCAGCAGCCCCGCCAGTCCGGCCAGGCTCAGGGTGGCGGCACTCACACTCACCGCGGCGACCTCACTTCACGCCCTGGGACAAGAACTCGCGCAGAGGTCCTTCCCGGGTTTCTGCGACCGACAGCGCGATCTTTTTCCCACCGCGATACAGCAACAGTGTGCTTTGCCGCGGCGCGCCCATCGCGCGCGCCTCATCGCGTTGCGCATCCCAGTCCAGACGCAGTTCGGCGATCTTCGACAGTGACGGCTCCTTGAGCAGCTTTTCAAGTATCGGCGCTTGCGCGCGGCAAGTCGGGCACCAGTTCGCGTGGACGTCCACCAGCACGGTCTTGCCTTTGGCCTGTAACGATTGCAACCGCTGCGCGCTGTAAGGCGTAGGCGACTCAGCGCTGGGAGCGGAAAGGCTGACCATGAGCAGCGAGGTCGCAAACAGCTTAGAAATCATATGCTTCATCGAGAGTTCCTGGCGATTGAACGGGAGGTTGTCGCGCGCGACAGCGCGGAACGTCCGCGCGGCTGCGAGCAGAAGAGGATCCGTCCTTCAGTGAGTTGCCACCAACACCGGCTGAGCGCGATACAGCGTCGGATAGGTCCGTTTAAGTTCCGCCACCTTGGGCAGATCGTTGAAACGGATGTACGCCTCGCCCGGGCGCAGCACCAGATAGTTCTGGTGGTAGTTCTCGGCGGGATAGAAGCGCTTGCCAGTTTCGACCTGAGTCACGATCGGTGCACTGAAGGCATGCGCGGCCTGCAATTGCGCCATATAGCGCAGTGTAGTTTCACGCTGTCGCGGGCTTTCAACGAACACCGCCGAACGGTATTGGCTGCCACGGTCGGGGCCTTGGCGATTGAGCTGAGTGGGATCGTGGACCACCGAGAAGAACACTTGCAACAGTTGCGCGTAGCCGACTTTGCTTGGATCGTAGGTCACCCGCACGGATTCGGCATGGCCGGTATTACCCCCGCTGACGGATGCGTAATTTGAGGTGCCGGAGGCGCCACCGGCATAACCTGACACGGCGTTTCGCACACCATTGATGTGTTGGAACATGCCTTGCACACCCCAGAAGCAACCGCCGGCGAAGATCACCGATTCCGTACGTGCGGTGGCATCGCCATCGCCATTGCGCGTGGCGAACGGTGGGATTTCCACGGTCTATGCGGTGCCCATACCCAGTACAGCACGTTGCCAGTCGGCTGACGCCGCCGGCGCGGACAGCAATGCGATCGCCATCGTCATGGCTGGGAATTTCATCTGAACTTTCTCCTCAAGGATTGGGTAGACCGTTGTCTCGGCGATGCCGCATACGCAACTGTCCGCTCACATACAGGAGTTCGCGCGATGGGGTGGATCGGTTACGTCGCTGCGAACAATAATTCGCCGATCGGTTCAGTCCGTTCATTGGCGCCGCGAACGCGGGTGAACCCGGCACGGGTCATCGGAACCCAGTATTTCGGCTTGCTTGCGGCTTACATGCGCGCTTAACCGAACCTGGCGAAGAATCGGCCGTCCAGCCGTAGCTATCGCGTATTCCAAGGCGACGCTTTCACCCGCCAGAGCTGGGCCGGGCAACCCGGCTGGGGGCTCGACGACGACGGCCTGAGCCAGGCGCAGATGCTGGCGAGTCGTGCGACGACGGCCATAGAGTGTGAATTCGCTTTTGTAGCCAACGGTTTCAACCCCACGGTGGAGGTGCCGGTATGCGGCCACACCTCAGTCACGATGCATTACATTCGCGCGCAGGGGGTAGATGAGTGCGACTGCCTGCGCCAGCTGAGCGATACAAAGGTGATACAGGTCGACGTCGAGCAGGTCGCAGACGGCGTGGTGTGGATGTGGATGCGGCAGAACCTGCGCAGTTCGGCCATGTGCTCGACCCGGCGCAACATGGCGATGGAAGCCTAAGCGCGAGCCGGCTTAGACCGGTTTGGACCGGTTTTAGCCCATCAAGAGAGTAGATTCCGCGTGCTCCAGGAGCGCCAACTCCCCACTTCACTCCCCCGAAGATCGGCTTACCTGCCGTACCTTGCTCCTAAGCCCGCCTCAAGAACCTTGGCAAGCAGCGCGCACACTGAGATGACGCCGATCTTTTCTATCTCCAGTTCGCGCAGGTGCTTGGCCGCGGACACGCTCATCCCGCCGAACTTGCTCAGCCACTGCGCTTCTGAGCCCCTTACGAGTTAAGGAGCACGCTTTCCTTTTCGAGGATCAACGGGATCGGAGCTCTATGAGGCAACTTGTCACCAACTCCAGGGCGTGGCCGAGCTCCAGGATCGCCTCCTGCGTCAGCCGATGGAGCGCCCGCTCGCCCTCCTCGCCGCCGAACGCGGCACGCTCCAACCGCCCCAACCGCTCTCCCGCGGGCCGCTGCCCCATTTGTAGGCAGGCCGACTTCATCCGATGCGCCAACTCGCCAATCGCGCGGCGGTCGTTGCGCTGCGCTGCGTCCCGCAGCGCCTGCAAGTCCGCGTCGGTGGTTTGGACGTACAATTCAAGCAGGCGCCGCAAGGTCGACTCGTTGCCGCCGAGCTGCTTCAGTAGTCCCGACAACTCGGCAGGGACGCCGTGAGCCGGTTCAACGGCCTCGGCCTGCTCCCCGCTGCGGGCCGGCGGCAGCAGCTCGTACAGTTTCGCCTTCAGGTCGTCGATCAGCAGGGGTTTGATCAACAGCCCGTCCATGCCGAGCGCCATGCACCGCTCCCGATCGGCGGCGAGGACGCTGGCGGTAAACAGTAGGATCTTGAGCCGCGGGCCGCCTCGTTCAGCCTCGCCGGCGCGGATCCGTTCGGCCAAACGGTAACCGTCCAGGCGCGGCATCTGCCCGTCGGTGATGAGCACGGCATAGCGGCCCGGATGGCGCTGTAGCCTCGACCAGGCCTCTTCTCCGTCCTCCGCCATCTCGCAGCGGAAGCCGAGCAACTGAAGCTGCCTGGATGCGACCTCCCGGTTGGTCGGGTTGTCTTCGGCCAGCAGGACGAGCGGCCGTTGGGCGGCGCCGGTATCCACCGGGGTCGGCGCCGGCTCCTGCTCTTCCGGCGCTCGTCGCAGGGCTACCTCGATGCCGCGCAGCAGGCCCGCCATGGTGAGGGGGCAGCCATCGATCCAGGTCAGCGCTTCCGGCGCGAGTTCGCCGCCGGCGCCTCTGCGCACGGCCACGACCGGGACCGCGCCGGCAGCGCCGTCGCAGCCGATTAACTCAGCGCGAACCCGCTGCGGCTCCCGCTTGTCAATCAACACCACATCGATCGGCGCCGCGTCGGCCGACGCGGCGTAGGTGTGTCGCAGCCGAACCAGCGCGTATTCGGTATCCTGCGCGAATTCGACTTGCGCGCCCAGCTGACGCAGCGGCTCGTAAATGAACCGCCGGCAGTCCGTGTCCGGCGCGATAGCCAGGACCCGGATCCCGCTCAACGACTTCGGCCCGGCTTCGTCCGCGACAGTAGCCGCGGCAGCCGCGGCTGAGATAACCAAGCTGAAGCGCGTGCCACGGCCTACGAGGCTCTCGCAAGTGATATGCCCGCCCATGGCTTCGACGAGGCTCTTGACTATGCTCAGCCCCAATCCGGTGCCGCCGTAGCGATGCGTCGTCCCGGCGATCTGCTGGAACGGCCGGAACAGACTCTTCACGCCTTCCTCGTCCATGCCTATGCCGGTGTCGGCCACCACGAACCGCAACCTGTCGGGCGCATCCATCGTCACGTCGATTTCGACCCCACCGCGCTCGGTGAACTTCACCGCGTTTGCAACCAGGTTGGCGAGTATCTGGTGCAAACGGGTAGCATCGCCGACGACCAGTTCCGGCACGTCGGCTGCGATGCAGAGGTCGATGTCGATACCTTGTTTGTAGGCTTGGGAACTGAACGCGCCGGCGACGATCTCGACCAGCGTTCGCACCGGCACGTCGACCTGCTGCAGGTCCAGCTTGCATGCATCGATCTTGGCCAGGTCCAGCACGTCGTTGACCAACGACAGCAGGACAGACGTGGATTCTTTGCAGGTCTGCAGCATCTTGCGCTGTTCCGGATTCATCGACGTCCGTTCGAGCAGATCGACCATGCCGACCACGCCGTTCAAAGGCGTGCGGATTTCATGACTTATGACCGCGAGGAACTCGCCGCGCTGGCGCAGCTCCCGATAGCTGTGTTCCTGCGACATGTCATGGACCATGCCGGTGAAGATCTCGCTCACGCCACTCATCTGCTCCATCAGTTGGCCGCGCAACCGAACCCAGATCCACTGGCTGTCGGTCCCGCGCAACCGGTACTCGAGATCGAGATCCTTCGCATCCTGCCGCTGCAGGGCTTCGAAGGACCGCTTGAGCGCGCCCCGATCGTCGGGGTGCACCAGGAGGATGTAGTTCGTGATGTCGATCACCTCCGACTCGCCATCGCCCGCGTATCGGACGCCTCCGCGCTCGAAATCGATCTCCACCATCACGCCACCGGAGGCCGACATCGCCAGCCGCAGGCGCTGGTCGCGTTCGCGCAAGGTGCTCAAGTACTCGCGCCGCCGGCGGCGGCTGGCGAG
Source organism: Lysobacter sp. CA196 (assembly GCF_052078695.1). NCBI lineage: Bacteria > Pseudomonadati > Pseudomonadota > Gammaproteobacteria > Lysobacterales > Lysobacteraceae > Lysobacter > Lysobacter sp. CA196. The sequence goes on from NZ_JBQJIN010000044.1 coordinate 22,835, forward strand.
CTGGGACAGGATCAGCCAGCCCGCCAACGAGACGGCCGCCGCTGCGTATCCCAGCTTCGCCCACCACGTGCGCCACAGCGGAGGGTCGATCTCGACCGGCAGCACGAGATCCCGGGCTTGGAGGCCCTGGCCGTCGAACTCTCTGATCTGCAGTTCGTACTTTCCCGGCGCGAGATGGTGATAGGCGATCGACAGGTCGGGTGGCATGTCCCGCCATTGTTCCTGGAGACCGACCAGCCGGTAGGACAGCGAATACGAGGCGCCGAAACTGGCGATCCGGAAGGCGATGCGTCCGTCACTGAACGACGCTTTGATCCCAGGCAGGTTGCGGCCGAGATAGTTGACGTAGGTTGCGTCGCCGATCTCGTAGCTGCTGATCGAAACCAGGCCGGGATCGGAATGGCTCAGCCTGCCGGTATCCAACCGCCACAATCCTTTCGAAGTGCCGAAGTAGAGGCCGCCGTCACGACTGCGCACCGCCCCCCCCTTCCTGATGGTGTCGTCGGGAATTCCGTCGACCGCGGTGTAGGCGTTGAAGCTGTCGGCTCTGGGTAGCCAACGGGCGATGCCGCGGTCCGTGCCGACCCAGAGCACGCCGGCCGCGTCGTTCAGCACCGTTTCGACAGTCTGGTCGGGAAGCCCCTCGGCGACGCCGTAGCGACGGAAGTCGATCCGGCCATCCTGGCCGACCACCGCCCGGTTCAAGCCGGCACGGGTTCCGATCCAGAGCACGCCGCCGGCATCGACGTACAAGTCCAGGATGTGGTCGTCGGACAAGCTGTACGGGTCGTCCGGGCGATGGCGGAAGCGGGTGGCCTTGCCCGAGCCGGGCCAGTAACGCAGCAAGCCGTGCTCGGATCCCAGCCAAAGCGACCCGTCCCGCCCCGCGGCGATGCTGGTCAGCACCCCTTCCGCGCCAACACCGATGCGACGCAGACGCTTGTGCCCGGGGGGCAACAGCGCCAAGCCGTTGGAGTGCGTAATTACCCACAGGCCATGCCTCTCGTCCCTCAGCGCGGCGGTCGTATAGACCGCCGGCCGGTCCTCGAACGGAATCCGCTCGGCCTGCCCGCTGCGGTGCCAGTGCACCAGCCCCATGCCCCCGGCGACCCAAAGACCGCCCTCGCCGTCGTCGACGATGTCGCTGATGGTCGTGGCGATGCCCGGATAGCTCGCATCCAGCGCTTGGCGCAAACCGGACGGAATCGCGTTCCAGCGCCAACTTGCTGGATCGAACTCGTGCAGTTCTTCATCGCAAAACGATACGTACAACTTGCCGGCGGCGCTTTCGTGGAGCGCGCAGACAGCGGCAGTATTCTTTCCGGGCGAGCCAATCCGCTTGATGCCGTTGTCCGCCAACCGCAGCCGGTTAACCCCGCCGCGGGTCCCTATCCACAGCGTATTGGTGTCGTCCACCGCGAGCGACCAGACCCGGTCATTGGCCAGGCTTTGCGGGTCCGTAGCGTAGTGGCGATAGATCGAGAGTTCGCCGCGCCTCGGGTCGAGCCGGTACAAGCCGCCTTTGGCGTCGATGTCGCTCGCCAACCAGAGCACGCCGCTCCGATCAACCACCATCGTGGTCGCCCGCAACATTGGCACGGGCGTGGCAACCCGGCGCAGCGAGCCGCTGTCGGCCTGCCAGCGCCACAACTGGGTCCCAGCGACTAACCACAACCCGTGAGCGTCGGCCGCCATGCCGCTAATCGCCTGGCGATCCGGAATCGCTGCGACTGCCTCGACAGAAACGGTACGCCCGGCGTCGAAGCGAATCAATTTGAGCTCGGCGCCGATCGCGGCGAACAGGACCCGCCGGTTTCGATCGAATTCGAAGCTGGTCAGGTCCTCAGCGAGGGCCGAAGGTTCCATTACCACAGACGCGGTTCGCTGCGAGCTCACGATCCGCAGCAGGCCCAGGTCGGTATTCAGCCACAAGTCGTCGCCGCTGTCGCTGCCCATCCAATCAATGGAGGCTGGCGATCTGCCGTCCGCGGTCCGTATCGGGGTCCGCTCCAACCGCCCCGTCGCCCGGTCCATGCGCTGAACCACACCGTCCTGGTTTCCGATCCAGAGCGCGCCGGACGTGTCGGCTAGCAGCAACGAGATCCGGCTGGCCAACGAATCACGCGCGCTAGGATCGCGATCCAAGGTATAGAAACTCCGGCCGTCGAATCGATGCAGGCCGTTGTTGCCGCCGACCCAAACGAAGCCGTGCCGGTCAACCAGGACTTTCAAGGCCCGATCGCTGGCCAGGCCTTTGTGGCGATCGAACAGCTCGAACACGCCCTCCCCGCCACTCTGGCTCAAGTCGATGGCCGGCAGCGGCTGCGTGCTTCCGACCGATGCGCACACAGCCTCGCTCCAGCCCAGCACAAGGAGGACCAGGGTGAGTACAGGGGCGACTATCCGCAGCATGGCCACGCTATCTGATTCACCGTGGTTCGATCATTGAGCCCAAACCGCATATGTATTCCCTAACATAAGCCAACCTCGATCCCTCCACCATGGGGGATCGCCCGACGGATCGCGCCCCCCAAGGGACGTCCGAATCGCCCGCCGTTTACCCGGACCGGCACCATTAGTGGTAGCGCCGGATGAGCCTCCAAACCCAGCGGCGACCCATAAAAATAGGGGCTGTCCTAGATAAGCGTTATAGACCGACCCAAGCTTGAAGGGTAGAGAGCTGTTCTCTTGGCGTTCCGTAGTTGAATCGGAACTCGCATTCCTTCAGGAACAAGAAGAAATTCTTACGCGGTATGCCGTTGTACTTGCGCAGTACACGCTTGGACTGGTTCCAGAAATTCTCGATTCCGTTGATGTGGTTGCCCCGTCGACCCACGAAGGTCTTGGTGTGATTCACTCGGTGATGCTTGAAGCCCGACACATCTAGGATGTTGTAGCTGGCCAAGTTGTCGGTATACACCACAGAATCTGCTTTTACCCTTGTTTTCAAGGCTGTCAGCAGTGTCTTGCTGCTGGCATCAGCCACCGGTAATGCATACACCCGGCCGCCGCGCTTCAAGATGCCGAACACGCATACCTTGCCAGCCGCACCACGCCCTCGCTTGCCTTTGCGTACGCCGCCAAAGTAGCTCTCATCGCATTCGAATATGGCCAGCTCGGGTTCGATCTCGGCCATTCTTGTGGCCAAGCATTGACGCAGCTTGTGGTAGTACAGCGCAGCGGAATTGCGATGGATTCCGATCAGATCGGCAGCGGTTCGGGCGGTGACTTGGGCAACGAACAGCTCCAACAGCTTGTTCTGCTGAATTTTGCTTATCCGACAACGAGTTATGGCCATTTGCCATCCTAGATGAAGTGCTTATCTAAGACAGCCCCTAAAAATATCCCTGGCCCTGCTGACATCCGAGCGCTTCCACCAGCTCGGCCTCAGTCTGGGTTTCCACGCCCTCCGCTACCACAACCTGCCCTAGCCTCAGCCCCAACTCCACCACCAGCAACTCGTAGGCTTGCGTGCTGTCGGATGCGGCGGCGACGAAACTCAGGTCGATCTTCAGTTCGTTGCTCGGCAGCTTCATCAGGACCTGCATCGCCGCCGCGCCGACACCGCAATCGTCGATGGCGATCCTGAAGCCGCGCAGCCGTACCTGGATCAGCGACTCCAGCACCTTGGCCGGCTCGCGCATCAGATGGGTTTCGGTGACCTCCACGATGTAGCGATCGAAGCGATCGCACCCCGCGGCAACGACATCCGCCATCCGATCAACGACCGCCGTGTTGTTCAAACTCCTCATCGACATATTGAACGAAATCCCGACATTCAGGTTTCGCGCCGTCGACGATCTAGGAGGCGGGACGCACCACAATTCGGGATCGCGCCATCTCAACACCGCTTCGATCCCGGCCAACGTTCTGTCAGGCAGGTGCACCTTAGGCTGAAACGCTAATTGCAGAGCCTCTCCGCACAGTTCCTGCCGGATCCGGCCGGGATCGAACGGCAACCGGGAAGGGCGCTGCGAGTCCGAACCGGTTTTCGCCCAGTGCCTGCGAAGGGCGTGCAGTAGCCCCTCCGACTCGATGGGTTTGTGCAGGGTACTGAGCAAGGTCAGCCCTCTGGCTACAGCGAACTGGCGGCTCGGGTCGATCACTCGCGGATCCTCGCCGCTGATCAGAATCACCGACGGACGAACGGCGAACTCCGCGTCCCGGTCGAACGACCAGACTCCGTCAGTACCCGGCATGTTCAAGTCGCAGATCGGCACGTCGATGCTGCATCCAGCGGTAATCGGTCGTAATCCCTTTACTCATGTCGGTAGCACCTCAAGCTTGGGCGGTGGCAGAACCGGCGCCTCCCAGGCATCCTGCTGTCACAAGTTGAACTCAAGGCCGGAACGGACTTCGGCGGAGGAGTATCCATCGCCCCATTCCCGCCGGCGGCAACCCGCGGGCGCTCCGCCCAGGCCTTGCTCCAAGTTCAAAAAATCCCTCCTCACCCGCCAATCCATGTATTACTGGATGAGGAGGGCTAACAAAATCGCTCAAACGCCAAGCCGTAATCCGCGGCCGATTACGCGCCGATCTTTACGATCGACGAGACCGAATACACGCCGTCCTGGCTGATTGCGAACAACATGTAATAGCCCGGAGGAGCGATGTTTCCGTTTCCAGGAGCGGTCAGCTCATAGGCGCCATTCGCACCCGCTGCAAAGCCGAGCTCAAGCAGACGCTGATCGGTATTGATAGAGTGCGTGGTCGCGGACATGCGGACCATGGTGAACCGCTTGATCTGGCTGTTCTGAACGGACGCGGTAACGGTAAATCGCTGACCGAACCCAATCTCCTTCGGCGCGGCAGCAATGACCGGACGCGGCTTGCCCTTGAGCAGAGCAGGGGGCGTGAAGATCTCGGCCGCGCTCTCGTTCACCGTGCAGGTTCCGCACTGACCGCCGCCGCCGATCCACACGCGACCGTCGGGAAGCAGGGCCGCCACCGAGTGGTAAATGCGGGGTCTCGCGGCCGGTGCGAGCGTGGTCCACCTGTTCGTCGCAGGGTCGTACATTTCCGGGGCGACGATGGCGCCGGTGTTGTTGAACAGGAAGGATTTAGGAGACCCGCCCGTCATGAATACCTGCCCATCCGGCATGGTGACCGCGTTGGCCTGGTAGCGGGGATAGTGCATGTCCGCAGCCCGTTGCGCCTGCCCCGTGTTCAGATCGATGATGAAGCTCTTCTTCCGCGCCGGGACTTGTTGCATCAGCGTGTCGTTATCCGGATTTTCGTCGCCGAAGGCAGTGGCGCCGCCTGCCATCAGGATCTTATCGCGTGAGAACTGCGCCGAAGGCGCGCCCTGAGCGTTGGTGTCGATGGTTTGGGCAGTGTCGCCGGGGCGATAGGATGCAACGGTGGTGGTGCCGTTGCCATCGATGGTGTGCCATCGCATCGTCGGGCTGAGACCGAATTCCAGAATCCGCCCGTCCGGCGCCAAAGCCAAGCGGCGATAGTACTGCGCTCGAGCCTGGCCGTAATCGCCGCTTCCGGCGGGGCTAGGATTAGGTTCGCCCGTGCCGGTCAACAGCGTCCACCGCGTATTGGTATCCTGATTAGGAAGCCAGTACTCGCCGATCTTTTCCATATTGGCATGGATCGGATTGCCATCGCCATCGCCGCCGATGGTGAATATCTCACCGCCGCCCAACACGACACCGGAGTTGTACCAACGCGGAATCGTCAGCGAAGACTCCTGCTTCCAGTTGCTGGTCTGGTAGTTATAGCTGAACACCCGATCGCGGTTCGCTTGCTTGCCGCCGCCGCCAACGATCATCACCCGGCCGTCGGCGCCCATCACCAGCGCGGGACAGAACGCTTCGAGGCCGAAATCCACGTGCATCGGATGGGTCGACAGGTTGCTCTTCGGATCGAAGTACCCGTAGTAGGTGCCAGTGCCAGTGCCATGGAACGAGTGAGTTCCGGTACCAGACCAATACATCACCCCACCAGTGGGAAGCACTGCGACCGACGAGGCCACCATGTGCAGATCGATCGGAGCGGACCATTTACCGGAGTACGCGGCGTCATTAGCACCAGCGACAAACTTGGTGAACCCAAACTTCTCGTTGGCGCCGCCCCGGCAGTCGTATTGGGTCAGGCTCGCACCTGCGTCCTTGGAGTCGCCGGCCACCACCAAGCACTTGTTGCTGTGCGCTGCCTTGAGGAAGTAGGTGCCGACGGTAGGGCGCTCAACATTCCACTTCTGAGCCAGGGCAGGTACAGCGCCGCAACTCGCCTTGGTGATCGGAGCGTAGTTATCGGTTCGACCCGCGCTGACGCCTAGACACTGATACATGTCAAGATCTTGGCGGAAGCTGTAGGTACCGTCCGCGTTTTCTGACAACTGGAATCGCTGCGAAGCAACGCCAGTGCAGTAACTCTGGACAGCTCGCCCCTGTTCGTTTACATCGATACAAAGGTCCGAACTCTTGGTCACAGCCTCGACTTTCCAGCCGTTCAGGCCATCTTCCGCCAGTACATTGGCCGCAATACTAGTTGTCGGAAGCCCCATAAACGAGAAAGCTATCGCGCAAGCCAAGACAGAACGTCTGCCAACTTCATTTACTACTTTCATCTTCTAACCTCATAGATACAACACCGCGTTCCCTCTAGAACTCCGCTGCGGTGCTTACTCGGAATTCGGGCATTTCAGATATTTTGTTCGTCGGCCACACTCGACCGGCCAGGCACTTAACGAAGTGCCCGTTACGAATCTCAAATTCTTGTTAGGCGATCATTGAAAGGTCGACGTTTCGACTGTCTTGGTATAACACCCCGCACCCACTAGAACTCCGTCGCGGTGCTCGCACGAAATTTGGGTATTTCAAATATTTTGTTTGCCGGTCACGCCCAGCCGGCCAGACACTCAACGAAGTGCCCGTTACGAATTTCAAATTTTTGTTAGGCGATCATTGAAAGGTCGACGTTTCGACCGTCTTGGTATAACACCGCGCCCCCTCTAGAACTCCGCCGTGGTGCTCGCACGGAATTTGGGTATTTCAAATATTTTTTTGTCGGCCACTCCCAGCCGGCCAGGCACTCAACGAAGTGCCCGTTACGAATCTCAAAATTTGTTAGGCGATCATTGAAAGCATGTTTTGATCGCCGCCGGACACACTTCGGCGCCCCGTCCCACTAACGTCGCCGCTTCACGGTACTTCGAGATCCTGCCCCATAGCCCCAGCTTTGAACAGCGAGAAAATTTGAATATTATCGATAACATTCAAATGTTATCGGTCAAGCAATTGCATCGATATAGGGAAATGTCTTAGCACAGAATTAGTGCCCGTTTCTTGTTCGCCCGAGGCAATTCTTGGGGCCGCTATGGCTGTAGGCCATCCTCCACGGGCACCGGCTAGCCATGCGTACTGCCGCCATAGGCTGTGCTGAACGCGCGCTCGGCAGGCAGGGCAGCTTGATCGATAGTAGCCACCCACACCGCTACGCAACTCATTGGCCAGCAAAGTGTGCGCGACAACGGAGATCGGGGACGAGAGAATGAACGTAACGGGCAAGCTGGCCCCCGTTCGTCGGCACTCACTACTCGGATCTGGCTCGCAACGTGCGTTACATCCGGCGATGGAGCACTCGATTGCTTGGCGGCCAGCATGCTGTTCGTCGCTTCGGCAACCCATGCTCAAGTGCAGCGCACCACAATACTGGCATCGAACAACCCGACGTGGGCACCGGCTGCTTCGGTCTATTGCTGACATGGCCGTCGCACCTCCGAGCCTGTGCCTCCGAGTCGGCGACAGCGTGCTTTCGCTGACCCAGCCGCATCATGCGTAGACGGTCACAAGCCACTGTCCGCTGCCAAGCTCAAGGATCTTGGCGACCTAGTACGTGCCGAGGCGCAGAAACCAGATCTCGTCGTCCGGGCTTGGGTCGCCCGGCTTCCAATGGTGGATCCTCCGAGGGCGCCATCGGCCCCATTGAAACTGTGATGGAGGTCGTGTCACGACCATAAGCGGATTCTGCCCCGACCGATCTCAACGGCTGCGACCGGCCATCGGGCGCCCCGAAGCCGTCATTCGGCTTGGTCCCCAGTCAGGCCAGCTCTCGACGACAGCTAAGGGCGAGCAGCGCCAGGTTGAGGCCGGCGTTTTAATGACTGCCCACACTGAGCGCGTTCATGTGGCCAGTCTGCTTGCGAGTTGGGCCCCGGCCCAGCCACAGCGTCGCGATCGGTCTCGCTCAATATTCGCTTTAACGCCGCTGTCTGCGCCGGCGCTTGCTAGGAAACCGACCGGTCAATGTCCGGCCCAACTTGGCCCGCCCGGCCACCCGAGGGGTCGTCCGCCCCATACGCACCCAGGTGACACAACGCAGGGGACGCGGCTGCGTGAGGCCACTTGACCGGAAGCGCATGCCGACGAAAGCCGGTCCGGCCTCGCAGAAAGCAACCGGGGAAAGGAAGGGCCAAAGGGGGAAATTAAGGGATCAAGAGAGTAGGCCCCCAGTTGCCGTGGGCGCGCCAAACTCCCAGCCTCAACCTTTTCTACGCCTCGTCGCAGCGACGAAAAAGGCCTTATTTCCGAGGCTTTTGGCGTTTTCCATTGGTCGGCGAGTTATCCACAGGCAGGCGGTTTGGCGATTTTTTCGCCTCTCTCCGGGCCTCTACTCCAAGCCTGTGGTCGGCCGACCATTGCTCGCCCTTGAAAATCAGTCACTTACAAGCGGCGGTTTTTCGATCCTTTGAGGCCGAGGCACCATCAAACCACTTGATCCGACCATTGGCGTCGCCCGGGGAACGCGAAGCACTCCTCAAACGTTCGGAAGCGTCAGTCAGGTCGGAACCGAAAATTCTGATTCAGTTGACTGCAGTAGCAACTTCACATGAGGTGTCCGCAGAGCCCCTTTGACCGCGACATGGTGGCAGCCAAGCGTTCGGTCGATTCTGGTTCTAATCATGATCGCTGCCGGCAGTGCGCTGCGTCGCGATCATTTGGTTTGATAACCACAGGGTCGAAGTTCTGTCGTCTCACGGGGCACTGGGTTTGCTGCAAACTTGTCAACCGCGCTTCTTTGCCATCAACATGTCCGCCAGGACTCGAACCTGGAACGACAGGGCGACGGCCATCAACACCTTCAAGGAATGATTAGGTGCTTAACGCTTTCCATCACTCTGTGTCCTTGCGGCTTAATTGTGCCCTCGGTCTCGCGTGGCCAGTAACGATGTATGCGCTGTTCCTCGCGATTGCCTGGTTTCCGACTGATCCGAATTCGGCTGCTGGTGACCTATCGTGGGTCTGTCGACCCACCATAAATCAGTGCCACACAAAACTAGAGGTCGCCGGGTCGTTTTGGATCCGAAACTCGTTGGGCGTTAAACCGCCCAGGCTGTCGTGGGGTATCTCGGCGTTGTAGTCACAAAG
>NZ_JBQJIN010000045.1:0-20367 GCF_052078695.1 Lysobacter sp. CA196
CAGCAAGGTGGCCTGGGAGATGAACAATCGTCCCCGCAAAACCTTGGATTGGCGCTCGCCGGCTGAGGTGCTTTATGAGCGACTGAAAAACGCTTCGGGGTGATGCACTTGGATATTGACTCCGCATTACCTTTCTTTTGTTGCTTTCGACAAAAGAAAGTAACCCGCCGCTTTAGTGGCGGAAGCTTTTAGCGTTTGATCCTGATCTCGCTCGAGCGATGCGCCGCAGGATCGAAAGGACGCGGTCGTGGCTTACACCGCTCCTGCCCCGCGGAAGTACGTCGCTTCGGCGAGCGACGTCGGCGTTGTCGCCTCTGCGCGTCCCTTGGTCGCGGCTCGCGCCGCTCCTACCCCGCGGAAAGTACGTCGCTTCGACGAGCGACATTGGCGTTGTCGCCTCTGCATGTCCCTTGGTCGCGGCTTGCGCCGCTCCTACCCCGCGGAAGTACGCCGCTTCGACGAGCGACGTCAGCGTTGTCGCCTCTGCGCGTCCCGTGGTCGCGGCTCGCGCCGCTCCTACCCTGCAAGAGCGAGACGCGACTGCGACACGACGATCACACCGATCAGCGCCCCAACACCCCGAACACCACTACCGCCGCGATCAACGCCGCCAACACCGCGAAGAAAATCTTGACCCAGCTATAGGGGCGCTCGCCGGCGAGTTGCCCGGTGTAGCCGTTGGCCAGGACCTGGAAGCTGCGCGAGCCGTAGGTGTAGCTGACCAACCAGACCGGGACCAGGATGTGCTTGAAGGTGCGGCCACGATAGGTGGCGTCGACCTGCAGGTTGCGTTGGGTGTCGCCCGGGACCTGCGCGGAGCACAGGCTGCGGGTCTGCTCCTGCATCGAGCTTTCGCTGAGCACCGAGGCGGCGCGCAGGTCGACCTGGTAACGCTCGACGATCCAGCCGCGCACGAACTCGGGCGAGTAGGGCTTGAGGTCGCTGGTGGTCGGGAACTGGCCGATCTGTTCGAGCAGGTTCGCATGCACGCCGACCGTGCCGGGCACCAGGTCGTCGTCGAAGAAGTGCTGCAACGAGCCGGCCGCGGATTCCCAGCGGGTGTGGCGCACCTGGCGGGTCTTGTGCTGGCCGTTCTCGGTGTAGCTCTCGGTTTCGTAGTAGTAGTGACCGGCTTCGGCGGTCCAGTCCGCCGAGACGTGGGCGTCGAAGGTCCAGTACGGCAGGTACACGCCCTTGAGGGTGTCGGTCAGGGCCGCATGCTTGAGCCGGTTCGGGGCGAACCAGCGCGTGCCGTACCACTTGCGGATGATGTCGCGCACCTGGCCGTCGCTGACCTTGAATGGCAGCAGGCTCTGCGGGGTGATCGCATCGCCGAGCGATTCGTGGTCGATCACCGCCGGCGAGCCGCAGAATTCGCAGCGCTGCGCGACCTTGCCGTCGACGAACACCGAGATCGCCTTGCAGCTCTGGCATTGCACTTCGCGGCGTTCGCCGCCGCCGCCGTAACCGCGCTGGTCGCTGGGGTGCTGGGCGAGCGCGCTGACCAAGTCCAGTTCCACGACCTGCTCGCCCAGCGCTTCCTGCGCAGGCGACCACGGCACGATCGTGCCGCAGTAGGGGCAGGCCAGGGACTGCTTGGCCGCATTCCATTGCAGATCCCCGCCGCACTCCGGGCAGGGATGCTTGCCGACAGTGGCGTTGTCCATCAGCCGCGCAGGAATTCTTCGAGTGCGGCCTTGGCGATGCGGGTGGCGCTGCCGATCTTGCGGGCCTTGAGCTCGCCCGAGGCGATCGAGGCCATGACGTCCTCGACCGAGACGCCGAGCGCGGCGGCGGCCTGCTCGGGCGTCAGCACCTCAAGCGCGTTGGCCGCCCCCGGCACCGGCGGCGGAGTCGCGCCCGCGGGAGCCTGCGTCTGCCCGCTCTGCATGCTGCGCATCATTTCCTGGGCGATGCCGAAGCCGACGGCCATCTGCGCCGGCACCGCGGCGGCCGCGCCGGCTTCGCCGCCCTGGCCCATGGCGTGGCCCATCTGGAACTTCACGTAGTCGTTGAGGTTGCCGACTACGCCCATGCTCGAGCGCGCGTCGATGGCCTTCTCGACTTCCGGCGGCACCGAGACGTTTTCCAGCACAAAGGCGGTGATCTCGATGCCGTACTTGCCGGTCATGGCCGGGTTGATGATCGGCAGCAGTGCGTCGCCGAGCTCGCCGTAGCGCGAGGCCACGTCGAGCGCCGGCACGTTGGCGGTCGCCAGGGCTTCGGTGAACACGCTGACGATGCGCGAACGCATGGTGTCGGCGAATTCGTCGAGGCGGAAATTCTGGTCGGTGCCGGCCACTTCCCTGAGGAACTTGGGCGCGTCGACGATGCGGAAATCGTAGGTGCCGAAGGCGCGCAGGCGGACCACGCCGAAGTCGGCGTCGCGCATCATCACCGGGTTCGAGGTGCCCCACTTGTTGCCGGTGAACAAGCGTGTGTTGAGGAAGTAGACATCGCACTTGAACGGCGAGTTGAAGCCGTACTTCCAGCCCAGGATGGTCGACAGGACCGGGATGTTCTCGGTCTTGAGGGTGTGCTTGCCGGGTCCGAACAGGTCGGCGTACTGGCCGGCGGCGACGAACTGCACCTGCTGCGACTCGCGCACGATCAGCTGGGCGCCGTTCTTGATCTCCTTGTCGTCGTCCGGGTAGCGGAACGACAGGGTGTCGCGCGAATCATCGGTCCACTCGATGATCTCCAGCAGCTCGCCCTTGATGAAACCCAGAATGCTCATGTCCCGCTCCCTGCCTGTGGTGCGGCGATTCTAGTGCAGGCCGAGGTGAAGCCGGCGACGGGCGGACCCGGGCGGCTGGCGTGCCGCGTTCGGACCCAAACCCGATCGAGGGCGGGGGGCGGGCAGAGCGATCGCGAACCGGCGACTCCGCCGGGTCCCGGCCGGGCCGGCACAGACCCGCGCCGCGCACCATGTTGCATCGCCGCGACGTCGCCTCGGCCCGGGCGCCGGCGGGTGACGAAATTTGTGCAATCCGTCGCGCCAGGGGCGCGAACCGACACACCCGGTATCGGTCCGGGGCGCGATGGGTGGCACACTCCATGTCTGACGCCTATCCCGGGGCCCCCAGCCAACCTGAACGCTTGACAAACGCGGCTCCGTAGCGCGTCCTATCGGGCGTGCGCCCGGCCCCGTATCGGACGGGTCTCGCGTACTTCAGGGGAGTTTTTGCCAATGATCGTCGCTAACAATGACCGGCGTAACAGCCGGCTGTCCGCTGTAATGCAGGTCTCCGCCGTGATCGCGCTGGGATGCGCGCTGGCGGCCTGCGGAAAGAAGGAAGACGCCGCACCCGCCACGGACGCGGCGCCCGCGACCGCGGCCACCGCTCCGGCGGTGACGGCGCAGACCGCCGTATCGGCCAAGGTCTCGGCCTTGTCGGTCGAGCAACTGCGCGAGGCCGCCCGCAAGGCCTATGTGGAGAACCGCCTGTACGCGCCGGCCGAGGACAACGCCGTCGAGTACTACCTCGCCCTGCGCGAGAAAGCCCCGGCCGACGCCGTGGCCTCGAGCGCGCTGACCGACCTGCTGCCGATGACGGTCATCGCGACCGAACAGAGCGTGGGCCGCGAGGACTTCGCCGAAGCCCAACGCCTGGCCGCGCTGATCGAACGCGCCGACCCGCAGCATCCGGCGGTCGCCCGCCTGAAGGCCAGCATCGGCACCTCGCAGGACGCCCTGGCCAAGCGCGCCGAGCAGGAAAAGCTGACCGCCGAAGAGCAGCTCAAGAAGCAGGCTGAGGTGGAGAAGCAGCGCCAGACCCAACAACAGCAGCAGCAACAGCAGGCCGCCCAGCAACTGGCGACCCAGCAGGCCGCCGAACGCCAGGCGGCGACGCAGCGCGAAGCCGAGCAGCGTGCGGCCGAGCAACGCGCCGCCGAACAGCGTGCGAGCGAGCAACGCAGCGCCGATCGTCCGGCCGCGACCGAACGTGCGGCGACGGCGTCGACCGCGACCCCGGCCAGCGAACTGCGTGCGGTATCGACCCCGGCCCCGCGTTACCCGCCGGAAGCCCTGCGCGCCGGTCAGTCGGGCGAGGTCCAGGTCGAGTTCACCGTCGGCACCGACGGTTCGGTCACCGCCGCGCGCGTGGTCCGTTCCAACCCGGCCCGCGTGTTCGATCGCGAAGCCGTCAATGCGGTGCGCAAGTGGCGTTTCCAGCCGGTCCCGAGCCAGGTCACCACCCGGCGCACGATCGGCTTCAACCCGGGCGGTTGATCTGCGCGGCGCCCGCGGTCATCGCAGAACGAAAAAGCCCGGCTCGCGCCGGGCTTTTTCTTGGTGTTGCCGGGTGTCGCAGCGGTGGGGTTCGATCCAGGGCCTCGATGCAGCCGACCTGGATCGAACCGGATCGAACCGGTTATAGGTGCTTGATCAACCCGATATCGCCAGGGTCTCGTTGTGATAGCGGCGCACCGCCGCGAACCACAACAGCGCCGCCAGGGTGAAGGCGGTGGCCAGATAGACCGCCCAGATCTGGCCCGAGATCGCTTCGCCGCGGATCACCTTGAGCAGCAACTGGTTCTGCGCCAGGAACGGTACCGCGAACTGCCACAGCTGGGTCTTGAGCGGGTTGACCATCAACACGAAGGTCGGCAACAGCGGCATCAGCATCAGCCAGGTGATGTGGCTCTGCGCTTCCTTCAGGCTCTTGGCCGCGGCCGAGAGATAAGTCAGCAGGGCGGTGCCGATGAACGACATCGGCATCAGGATCAGCAGCATCTGGCCGATCGCCGGCAGGCTGACGTCGAGCATCTGGCCGCTGCCGCTGCTCATCTGCGAGCTGAGCTTGAAGGCGAACAGAGTCAGCAACAGCGACAGCAGGCCGAGGATGCAGGCCGCGGCGATCTTGCCGCTGACGATCGAGCCGCGCGAGGCCGGGGTGGCCAGCAAGGGCTCCAGCGACTGGCGTTCGCGTTCGCCGGCGGTGGCGTCGATGATCAGGTAAGCGCCGCCGATGAACGAGGTCATGATCAGCAGGTACGGCAGCAGCGCCGACAGCACCAGGCCGCGCTTGGCCTCGGGCGTGGCGACGTCGCGGTCGCCGACGTTGACCGGCTGGGCGACCGTCGCGGCGATGCCGCGGGCGAGCAGGCGCAGCACGCCGACCTGGCGGCTGTAGCCCTCCAGGGCCGCGCGCACGCGCCGGCTCGGGATCTCGGCGTCGCGGCGGGTGCTGTCCTGGACGATCTCGACCAGGGCCGGCTCGCCCTGCTTCCAGTTCTCGGCGTAGTCCTTGGCGACGATCAGGGCCACGTCGTGGTCCTGGTTCTGGATCGCCGCGTCCAGATCGGCCGGCGCCGCGATCGCGACGATGTTCTGGGTGGCGAGGAACTTGATCAGGTTCGGCGCGTATTCGGCGCCGCGCACCGGGACCCGCAGTTCGGTGTCGAGCTGGGTGCGCGCGCGGTTCTCGGCCAGTGCGCCCATGCCGAGCATCAGCAGCGGATACAGCAGCGGCCCGAGCAACAGGGCGATGGCGAGGGTGCGGCGGTCGCGCGAGATGTCGCGCAGTTCCTTGCGGATCACCGCCCACATGGCGGAAAAGGCGGAGGTGTTCATGCGTGCAGGCCCTCGTCGCTGCCGATCGCCTGGACGAAGGCGTCTTCGAGATTGTCCTGGCCGGTCTGCGCGCGCAGCTCGTCGGCGGTGCCGGCGGCCACGACCTGACCCTTGGCGATGATGACGATGCGGTCGCACAGCGCCGCCACCTCTTGCATGATGTGGCTGGAGAAGATCACGCAGCGCCCTTCCTCGCGCAGGCCGCGCAGAAAGCCGCGCATCGCCCGCGTGGTCATCACGTCCAGGCCGTTGGTGGGTTCGTCCAGGATCACGTTGCGCGGGTCGTGGACCAGGGCGCGGGCGATCGCGGTCTTGGTGCGTTGACCCTGCGAGAAGCCTTCGGTCTGGCGGTCGAGGATGTCGCCCATGTCCAGCGCCTGCGACAGCGCGCGGGTGCGCTCGTCGATCAGGCCGCGCGACAGGCCGTGCAGCTCGCCGAAGTAGGCGATGTTCTCGCGCGCGGTCAGGCGCTTGTAGACGCCGCGCGCATCCGGCAGCACGCCGAGTGCGCGCCGCACCGCGGCCGGGTCGCGGCCGGCGTCGATGCCGTCGACGCGTACCTCGCCGCGGTCGGGCCGCATCAAGGTGTAGAGCATGCGCAGGGTGGTGGTCTTGCCGGCGCCGTTGGGGCCGAGCAGGCCGGTGATCTGGCCGTCGCCGGCCTCGAAGTCGACGCCTTGCACGGCATGGACGGTACCGGTCTTGGTCTTGAAGCTTTTATGCAGATCGTGAGCTGAAATCATGATGTCGGGACTCGGGTTTCGGGGTTAGGGGCTCGGAGCTGAGATTCGGGACTCGGGTTTCGGGACTCGGGACTCGCAAGGCATTCGCTGCGCTGGTCCTGTCGTCCTGTTTCCCCTAGATCCGAATCGGGCTCACGGCTCCCAGCCGTTGAAAGAGACGAACGGCGGCACGTAGCCGAGCGCATCGAGGCAGCGCGCATCCAGCTCTTTCGCATCGGCGGTTTCGACGAACTGGCCGAGCAGCTTCGGCGTGCAGCCGATGCGCAGCGCGCCGTGGCCCTGACCGCGCAGGATCAGATGACGGCCGTTCGGCAGGTGCTTGGCGACCTGGTCGCCGTAGCGCGGCGGCGTGACCGGGTCGAGCTCGCCCGACAGCAGCAGGGTCGGCAGGTCCGACTTGAACGGCGCGTGGAAATCCTTCGGCCGCGACCCGGTCGGCCAGACCTTGCACTGCGCGACCAGGGTTTTGCTCATGGCGTCGCCGATCACGGTATCGGCATCGCTCGGGTCGGGCTTGAGCAGGTCGGCGTCCTCGGCGCAGATCACCGACAGCTGCATGCCGTAGTTCAGCTCGTCGTTGAGCTGGCTCTCGATCATCTTCGACAGCGCCATCAGCGGCGCATAGCGGCCTTGGTCGGCTTCGTTCAAGACCAGCGGCAACAGCGAAGCGGCTTCCGGTGCGTACGAGAACATCCGGGTCAGCATGCCGACCTGGACCGCGCTGATCGGCGCGCGTTTCTGTTCGCCGGTGTGCGGATCGCGGTAATCGACTTCGACCGGCGTCTGCAGGCGCGCCATCAGCTGGCGCAGTTGCTCGCGCGGATCGGCGCCGAAGCGCGCGCGGCAGGCCGGGACCTGCTGGCACAGCTTGAACTGCAGGGCGAGGGCGTTATCGAGGTTGCGCGCATGCTCGCTGCCGAGCACTAGCTCGTTCGGCACCACGCCGTCGAGCACCACGCTGCGGGTGTGCTGCGGGTAGCGCGCGGCGTACTGCTGGGCGACGCGGGTGCCGTAAGAGATGCCGACCAGGTCGATCTTGGCCGCGCCGATCGCGGCGCGCACCGCGTCGAGGTCGGCGATCGCGTCGCTGGTGGTGAAGCGGCTGGCGTCGACCTTGAGTTGCCGGGCGCAGCGCTCGACCGCCTGCACGGCGGCGTCGAACTGCGCGGCCTCGTCGCGGTGCGGCGCGTCTTCGCCGGTGGCGTCGCGGCAGGCCAGCGGCGAGGACTTGCCGGTGCCGCGTTGGTCGATCAGGACGATATGGCGATGCTTGCGCACCTCGCGGAACGCCCCGTCGACGCTCGGCCAGGATTCGGTCGCGGCCTGGCCTGGGCCGCCGGCGAGGAAGAACACCGGGTCTTCGGCGACGCCGGCCTCGTCGGTGGCCGGCAACCAGGCCAGGTTGAGCTTGAGCTTGCGGCCCTTGGGCTCGGCGGCGTTCTCCGGCACTTCGAACTGCGCGCATTGCGCCGCGATGGTGCCGCTGGTGTAGGGCGTCGACAGGGTGCAGGGATCGAACACGATCCGGCCGTAGTGGCGCTTGGCCGCGCTGGTGTCGTCGCGCCTGGCGCCGTGGTCGGCGGAGCCGGCCCGGCCGCAGCCGCTCAGTGCGGCCGCCGCGAGCATCGCGGCGAGTCCGACGACCGCGAGGCTGCGCGGTCGGTATCCGTATCGAAATGGGTGCATGTCCGTTTCTCGTTCCCAGGCGGTGCGCCTTCAAGAATGACAGACGGCGGCGATGGGAAAAATGTGACCGGACGGAATGCACGGACTTCGACGCGAGGTTCTGCGCTCGAAGTCGGGGAGGGCGCTGGAGCCGGATCGAATCGGGATACAGGCGCAATGGCGCCGGTGTCGCCGTGCCCGGCTCCGCGCTGCGGCGCCGGGTCGCGCGCTGGGCGCTTACTTCGAGGAGACGTACTTCTCGCGGCGGATCTGCGGCACCGGCAGGCCGTAGCCCTTGAGCGCCTCGAAGCAGGTGTCGACCATGTTCGGGTTGCCGCACAGATAGGCGATGTCGCCGTCGGCGTTCGGCGCGAACTCTTCCAGGAACTGCTGGACGTAGCCGTGGCGCACGTCCGCATGCGGTTGCTCGGGCAGCTCGCGCGAGAAGCAGGGCACGAAGCGGAAGTTCGGATGGCGGTCGGCGAAGGCGCGGAAGTCGTCGCCGTACAGCAGTTCGACCGGCGAGCGTGCGCCGTACAGCAGCACGACCTCGATGCCGCGCTCGCGGATCAGCGCTTCCAACTGCGGCAGCATCGCCCGGTACGGGGTCACGCCGGTGCCGGTGGCGATCAGCAGGTAGCGGCGATTGGTGTCGGCCGGGTTGAGGCAGAAGCGGCCGAACGGCCCGCTCGCCTGGACCAGATCGCCGTCGCCCATGCCCTCGAACAACGCCGTCGCAGCGCCTCCGGCGACGTAGCTGACCGCGATCTCGACCGTCTCGCCCGCGCCCAGGGCGTGGTCGTGGATGTTCGCCAGCGAGTAGCTGCGCTTGGTCGCGGTGCCGTCGGCGTACTGGAAGTGCACCTGGATGAACTGGCCGGGGATGTAATCCAGCGGCTCGCCGTCGTCGCGCAGGAAGACGTAGTGGCCGACGGTCGGGGCCAACATCCGGCGCGAAACGAGTTTGAGCGGAAACTGCTTCATGGAGATCGTGCTTCTGGGTCGTGCCTGACAAGGCGCGTGGGCGTTCGGGCGCGCAGGGCGGCCGGGCGGTGGTCGGGGCGGCCGTCCAGTGCAAAGTCTGGGGACTGTGCGGCGCTGCGCAACGCGGGAATTCGCAACAGTCTGTGACCGGAGCGCCACCGCGGGGCCGCCTATACTAAGGCATTCGCCGCGGGGCCCGCGGCCAGGCTTCCCGAGAACACTCCGAATGACCCAGTCCCAGGCCGCCTCCCCAGCGGCATCGGCCGAGCCGGTGCCGGCCCTGTGCGTGCGCGCATTGCGCAAGACCTACGACAACCGCGTCCAGGCGCTCAAGGGCGTGTCCCTGGACGTGGCCCCGGGCGACTTCTTCGCCCTGCTGGGCCCCAACGGCGCCGGCAAATCGACCCTGATCGGCATCGTCAGCTCGCTGGTCAACCTCAGCGAGGGCTCGGTATCGATCTTCGGCACCGACCTGCAGACCCAGCGCGGGGCGGCGATGCGCCTGATCGGGCTCGTGCCGCAGGAGCTGAACTTCAACATGTTCGAGAAACCCCTGGACATCCTCGTCAATTACGCCGGCTTCTACGGCGTGCCGAGGGCGGTCGCGCTGCAGCGCGCCGAGGAAGAACTCAAGCGCGCCCAGCTGTGGGAAAAGGCCAACATGATGAGCCGCACCCTGTCGGGCGGCATGAAGCGGCGGCTGATGATCGCCCGCGCCATGATGACCCGGCCGCGCCTGCTGATCCTCGACGAGCCCACCGCCGGCGTCGACATCGAGATCCGCCGCGGTATGTGGAAGACCCTGCGCGAGATCAACGCCGCCGGCACCACCATCATCCTGACCACCCATTACCTGGAAGAAGCCGAAAACCTGTGCCGCAACCTGGCGATCATCGACCAGGGCCGGATCGTCCAACAGGGGCCGATGAAGACCCTGCTGGCGATGCTCGACGTCGAGGGCTTTTTGTTCGACATCGACGGCGTGCTGCCGGCGGCGCTGCCGCAGATCGAGGGCACCACCGTGGTCGCCACCGACGATCACACCCTCGACCTGGAAATGCCGCGCGCGATGGACCTCAACCGGGTCTTCGCCGCACTGGGCGAGGCCGGCATCCGGGTGCGCTCGATGCGCACCAAATCCAACCGCCTGGAAGAACTGTTCGTACGCATGATCAACCAGCCCGAGGCCGCCCAGACGGAGACCGCCGCATGAGCCAGACCCTGCCCGCGACCGTCGCCGAACCCACCCCGATGCGCCGCAACCTGGTCGCGCTGGGCACCATCGTCCGCCGCGAAGTGATGCGCATCCTGCGCATATGGGGCCAGACCCTGGTGCCGCCTGCGATCACCATGACCCTGTACTTCCTGATCTTCGGCGGCCTGATCGGCTCGCGTATCGGCGATATGGGCGGCTACAGCTACATGGAGTTCATCGTCCCCGGCCTGGTGATGATGAGCGTGATCCAGAACAGCTACGGCAACATCTCCTCGAGCTTCTTCGGTGCCAAGTTCGGCCGCCACGTCGAGGAGCTGCTGGTCAGCCCGATGCCGAACTGGGTGATCCTGTGGGGCTACGTCGCCGGCGCGGTGCTGCGCGGCCTGATGGTCGGCGTGATCGTGCTGTTGATCGCCATGTGCTTCACCTCGGTGCGCGTGCCGCATCCGCTGGTGACCCTGACCACGGTGTTGCTGGGCGCGACCATCTTCTCGCTGGCTGGTTTCGTCAACGCGGTGTATGCGAAGAAGTTCGACGACGTCGCGATCGTGCCGACCTTCATCCTGACCCCACTGACCTACCTCGGCGGCGTGTTCTATTCGGTCAAACTGCTGCCGGCCTGGGCCGAGGCGGCGACCCACGCCAACCCGATCTTCTACATGGTCAACGCCTTCCGCTACGGCCTGCTCGGCAGCAGCGACGTGCCGTTGTGGGTGGCGTACGGGTTGATGATCGGTTTCGTGGTGGCCTTGTCGTCGTTGGCGTTGTGGTTGCTCAAGCGCGGCGTGGGTTTGCGCAGCTGAGGCTGCGCCGGCGTTGCTGCCTCGCTGCCCATGCAGGAGCGACGTGAGTCGCGACCAAGGGACGCGCAAAGTCCGCAACGCCTTCTCATCGATCAAAGGCGTGAGCCATCGCGAGGGTAAGAGCGGCGTAAGCCGCGACCGCGACCTCTCAATCTCGCGCTGAAACGAGCCGTAGCCCGTCAGGGTAGGAGCGGCGCAAGCCGCGACCGCGTTGCGGCGGTCTTGCGGCGTCTCTTTCAAACAAGATCAAGATCAAACGCCAAAAGCTTCCGCCACTAAAGCGGCGGGTTACTTTCTTTTGTCTAAAGCAACAAAAGAAAGGTAATGCACTCTCAAGGTACAAGTGCATCACCCAAGCGGATCAAAGGCTTAAACCTCCTCCCTGGTAAACCGGCCTTGATTCAGAGTAAGCCTTTGATCAGTCGAGAATTTCTGATTTGCCGTCCGCCTAGGAAAAAGCGGGTCATCAGATGAAGAGTGATGCACTTGGTCCTGGTCAGTGCATAACCAAAGAAGTTGCTTTGTTTTGAATCACAGGCCCGCACGAACGGTGCTTCCGCGGGTATTTTTCATACGGGACATCCCTGTCCCGATGAAAAACGGCGCGCATCCCTGCGCGCCGCCCTCCGGGTCTTCTATGGCCTTCGCTAGTGCGAGGCGACGCACAGCAACAGCAAAATCTTTACGGCAACGGCAACGGCAACGGCAACGGCAACGGCAACGGCAACGGCAACGGCAACGGCAACGGCAACGGCGGCATCGCCGCGACTGAGTGCGCGCAGCGCCATTGACCCCGTGTGCACCATTGCTGCGTTACAACCCTGCACGCACCGGCCGCGATGGACCGGTCCCACGTTAACCAGGAGAACCCCATGCGCCTGCTGCCTTTCGCTGCGATCCTGTCGATCGCCTTCGCCGCCGGTTGTGCGGCGCCCGAACAGGCCAAGGACACGGTGAGCGCCGATGCGGCCGCGACGCCGGCGGACGATCCGGAGCCGGCGGGCCGGCCGATGGGCAAGATCGGTGCCGACCAGGTCGGCAAGGTCAGTCCGGTGCCGGCGTTCAAGGGTTTCGGCGAACACTGGGGCATCGACATCCAGGCCACCGGCGAGATGTCGCACCAGGTCGAGCTGACCTGGGGCAGCGGCAGCGAGAAGGCCAGCGGTACGGTCGACTACAAGGGCCAGCCGGCCGACGCGCCCAGTTCGTTGATCGTGTTGAGCGGCGAGCTGACGACCCCGCAGGGCGCCAAGCCGATGGTGGTGGAAATCAGCCGCAAGGACTGCACCGACGACGCCGACCGCCCGCACAGGCACAGCGTGCAGGTCACCGTCGACGGCCTGCCGCCGATGCGCGGTTGCGGCGACCTCGCGATGTACTGATCGCCGCGCCGCGTCCCGCTGAAACGAACGGCCCGCTGCGAGCGAGTCAGTTGCGAGGGGCACGTTCGCCGTGCGACCTCGCAGTGGATCAGGCTTGCACCGCCGGGTAACGTCTGCGATGCAGCCACACCACCAGCAGCGAAGCCAGCACCGGTGCGGCGAACAGCAGCAACAATACGATGACCAGCAGCTCGGCCAGGCCGAGCTTGTCGCCCAACAGCACCAGCGGCAGTGCCGGCAGCGCGATCAGCAGCGGTGTCAGCAGGGCCGAGATCAGGGCCGGCATGGTGCCGCTGCCGCGGCGCGCCGGCAGCAGCGCCCAGCACAGGCCATGCAGGGCGCCGATGCCGAGCGCGGCCACGGTCATGCCATGGCGCTGGTCGCTATCGCTCAAGGCGGTGAAGCGGCTGGCGGTGTGCTGCAGCAACAACAGCACGCCGGTGCAGACGCCGAATGCGACCAATGCGCCGAGCAGGCGCCGCTGCCCGCCGCTCCAGACCACCGGCGTCGGCCCGCGTCCGCCGACCGCGAAGGCGATCGTCAGGCCGATCGCCGAGGTGATCGCCACCTTGGCGGCGTTGAGCGGCGGCAGCCAGCGATACAGTTCGATTGCCGGCACGCTGTCGCTCAGCGCCTGCATCGATTGCAGGACCGCGATCGACCACAGATAGCCCAGGCCGAACACCAGGGCCACCGCGACCAACAGCGCGGCCCAGGCGCGTTGCGGCGGGCCGCGGCGCGCGATGATCGCGCTGGCCAGGGCGAGGTTGACGCCGATCAGCAGGCCGATGCCGCACAGCCACTCCAGCCAGGCGAACAGTTGTGGGTTGGCGCCGTCGGCGCCCTCGGGCAGGGGATGCTCGATCTGCGAGACCAGGAAGAACGCAGCGGTCAGCACGAACACGCAGGCGGCGAGCGCGAGCGGAAACCAGGCAGGCGACCGCGATGCGGGGTGATCCATGAAGTCGATCCTTCGGGGGCAGGAAGCAGGCGGGGAGGCGGCGAGAGCGGCCCAGTCTAGTGCCTGCGCCGTCGCCGTCCCAGGACGTGTGTCCGCAGGCGGCGCTGCGCTGCGTTGGCTTCACGGGCACGGTACAGGCTCGTTGGTAGCGGTACCGGCGGCACGACGTCGCCCCTCACAGGAGTTTCCCATGCGCATCATGTTCGCCGCTGCCGGATTGGCCATGGCCGCCGCCCTCGCGGCTGCGCCCGCATCCGCACAGCAGATCACCTTTCCCGCACCGGCGTTCCGCGGCGGCGACGTTGTCAACTGGAACGTGGCGATGCTCACCCAGCGGGATCTGTCGGTCGACTACAGCTTGACCGTGCCCGAGTCGAAAGGGTCGTTGCAAGGCAAGCTGCGGCAGAAAGCGGCCTCGGCCATGGGCGATTACCTGCTCGTGGGCAAGCTCGGTACCGGCGCCGCTGCGACCGATCTGACCGTGAAGCTGGTGCCTGTGCCACTCGGCAAACAGTGCAAGGACGCCAAGGGCAGCGCCCGAGGCAAGTACGGCCCCTACACCTACGTCGTCGTGCTGACGCCGGCCAAGCTCGGGCAGTGGAAGCAATGGAAGGGCTGCGGCAACTTCACCATGAAGTGACCGTTCACCATGAAGTAGCCGGCCGGCCTGAGGGCTTCGACCGGCGGCGTGCGCAGTTACGCCGCCGGCAGGCGGAAGAACGCGGTGGCGGCCGCGGTGCTGTTGGCCGCGGTCGTCGCGACGTCTTCGCCGCGATCGCGAGCCAGCTCTTCGACGATATGCGCCAGGTACATCGGTTCGTTGCGCCGGTGCGACGGCGCCGGCTTGACCGTACGCGGCAACAGATAGGGCGCATCGGTTTCGATCATCAGCCGCGACGCCGGAATGTGCTTGACCAACTCGCGCAGGTGCAGGCCGCGGCGTTCGTCGCACAGCCAGCCGGTGATGCCGATGTACCAATCCTGGTCGAGGCAGTCGAACAACTCCTCGCGCGTGCCGGTGAAGCAATGCACCACCGCCGGGCCGAGTTTGCCGTCGAAGTTGCGCATCATCGCCATGAAGTCGGCGTGCGCATCGCGCTGGTGCAGGAACAGCGGCTTGCCGGTGTCGACCGCGGTCTGCAACTGCATTTCGAAGGCGCGCCGCTGCGCCGGGCGCGGCGAGAAGTCGCGGAAATAATCCAGACCGCATTCGCCGACCGCCACGACTTCCTCGTGCGCCAGCAATGCGCGCATCTCGGCGTCGCATTCGGCGGTGTACTCGCTGGCATGGTGCGGATGCACGCCGGCGGTCGCGAACAGCTCGCCCGGATGGCGGCGCGCCAGTTCCAGCGCCTGCGGCGAATGCTCGCGGCTGGCGCCGGTGATCACCATGCGCGACACGCCGGCATCGCGCGCGCGTTGCAGCACGGCGTCGCGGTCGTGGTCGAAGCTGTCGTGGGTGAGGTTGGCGCCGATGTCGATCAGTTGCATGGGTGGAGATACTGCGGAAAGCAGCGCGCAGTGTAGGCGCTGGGCCGGGCCAGCCCAAGTTTCCGCCGCCGTCGGCACCGTCGGCGGCCGCCGGCGACGACGTTCCCTGGCCGTCCCTGCGCCCGCACGACGTCATTACCGGTGCGCAGGCTCGACCGGTGCCCGCGCGCGGATGCGAACCCGCCTGGCGCTCGCGTGATCCAGTTCAACGGCGGCCGATCGGCCGCCACAGGGGAAACCAATGCCGTCGATATCCGCCAAGGCCGCGTTCGCGCTGGCCTGTCTCGCCGCCTGTCTGCCGATGTCCACGCCCGCGCAGGCACCGGCCGGCCAGTACGACTTCCCGCCGACCAGCTTCAAGGGCGGCGATGCCAAGTGGAGCATCTACTTGCAGCGCACCGCGCCCGGCAAGGTCGATTTCGTGCTGGAGCAGCCGCGCGGCACCCAAACGGCACGCGGAACGCTGGTCTCGGTCGATCCCGAGCTCAGGGAGCGCGGCCTGCGCGGCAAGTACGGCCTGTCCGGCACCGCAACGGTCGCCGGCGAGCCGAAGATCCTGACATTACTGGTGGCGCCGACCCCGCCGTCGAGGCGCTGCAGCGACAACACGGGCACGAACTACAACCACGCCGTCCTCGTCATCATCGACGGCGGAGCCTGGCGGGGCTGCGGCGACTTCGATTGAGTCCGGCGGCTGCATTCATGTAACCAACGCGAGCGCTGCTGCAGTACTTCGCCTCGTGGTTCCGCCGCGCCGACCGCGGCGGCGGATTCACGACCGCGGCGACCCGGCGTTATGCCCTTCGAAGGCGGCCGGCCGGTCGCCATGGGGGAACCACGATGCGCATCTCGTCCACGATCTTCGCGCTGGGGCTGGCGGCGTTGATCGCCTGCCTGCCGCTGCCGGCTTCGGCTCAAACCAAGTTCGATTTTCCCGAGCAGGCCTTCGACGGCGGCAACTACGATCAACAAGGCAAGAGCGGTCGGGACAGCTGGACGATCTCGCTGCAACGCAGCGCGCCCGGCAAGGTCGATTTCGACCTCGACAATCCGCGCGGCGTCCCGGCATCCCACGGCACCCTGACCTCGATCGATCCCAAGCCCGGCTATAAGGGCATGGTCGGCAAGTACGCGTTGTCGGCCAAAGCGTCGGTCGCCGGGAAACAGCAGAAGCTCCTGGTCATGGTCACGCCCAGCCCGAAGGGCGCCCCCTGCCAGGACACCAAGAAAAAGACATACTCGCAGGCGATCCTGGTGTTCATCGGCGACATGGAAGACGGCGGCAGGATGCTGTACGGCTGCGGCGAGTTCGAAGAAAAGGAGTGATCGCGCTCGGACGCAGCGGCCGCGGATGGCGGTCGTTGACGATCGCGTGCTGATCGCCGAGTGCAGCGAACGCGCAGTCGTCGAGGTAACGGATCGCGGCACCGTGCAGACGCATCGGCGCCGCGCACCGTATCCTTGCGCGCGTGAACGCCGCCGAATTCCCGATCGATTCCCTGCTGCCGTCGATCCGCGACAGCCTGGCCGCGCATCCGCGCCTGGTGCTGGAGGCGCCGCCCGGTGCCGGTAAGACCACCCAGGTGCCGCCGGCCCTGCTCGATGCGCCGTGGCTGCAAGGCCAGCGCATCGTCATGCTGGAACCGCGCCGCGTCGCCGCGCGCGCCGCCGCGCAGTTCATGGCGCGGCAACGCGGCGAGGCCGCCGGCGAGACCGTCGGCTACCGGATCCGCTTCGAGAACAAGGTCTCCGCGCGGACCCGCATCGAGGTGGTCACCGAAGGCATCCTGACCCGGATGATCCAGGACGACCCGAGCCTGGAAGGCGTCGGCGCGCTGGTGTTCGACGAATTCCACGAGCGTCACCTTGCCGCCGACCTCGGCCTGGCCTTGGCCCTGGACGTGCAGGCCTCGCTGCGCGAGGACCTGCGCATCGTGGTGATGTCGGCGACCCTCGACGGCGAGCGCCTGGCCCAGTTTCTCGATGCGCCGCGCCTGAGCAGCGCCGGGCGCAGCTATCCGGTGACGCTCG
This sequence comes from Lysobacter sp. CA196, assembly GCF_052078695.1. Classification (NCBI taxonomy): domain Bacteria; kingdom Pseudomonadati; phylum Pseudomonadota; class Gammaproteobacteria; order Lysobacterales; family Lysobacteraceae; genus Lysobacter; species Lysobacter sp. CA196. The sequence goes on from NZ_JBQJIN010000045.1 coordinate 16,855, forward strand.
CGCACTACCCGGCGCGGCGCGAGGAGAAACTCGAACAGCAACTGCGGCGCGCGGTCGAGCATGCCTTGCAGCAGCATCCCGGCGACCTGCTGGTGTTCCTGCCTGGGCAGCGCGAGATCGCGCGCGCCGAGGCCGCTCTCGCCGGCAGCGAGGCGCTGCGCGGTATCGACGTATTGAGCCTGCACGGCGAACTGCCGGTCGAGCAACAGACCCGGGTCCTGCAGCCCGATCCCGACGGCCGCCGTCGCGTGGTGCTGGCGACCAATGTCGCCGAGTCCAGCGTGACCTTGCCCGGGGTGCGCGTGGTGATCGACGCCGGCCTCGCCCGCGAGCCGCGCTACGACCCCAACAGCGGTTTCTCGCGGCTCGACGTGGTCGCCATCGCCCAGGCCTCGGCCGACCAGCGCGCCGGTCGCGCCGGCCGGGTCGCCGAAGGCTGGGCGTATCGGCTGTGGCCGGAGTCGCAACGCCTGGAACCGCAGCGCCGGCCCGAGATCGCCCAGGTCGAACTGGCCGGGCTGGCGCTGGAACTCGCTGCCTGGGGCGATGCCGGCCTGCGTTTCGTCGACGCACCGCCGAGTGGCGCGATGGGCGCGGCGCGCGAATTGCTGCTGCGCCTCGGCGCGCTCGAAGCCGGCCGCGGCGATGCGGCGCCGACCATCACCGCGTTCGGCCGGCGCATGCTCGCGCTCGGTACTCATCCGCGCCTGGCGGCGATGCTGCTGGCGCCCAGCGATGCGCGCGAACGCGCCCTGGCCGGCGATCTGGCCGCCTTGATCGAAGCGCGCGACCCGCTGCGCAGCGGCGGCGACGCGCTGGCCGCGCGCTGGCAGGCGCTGGCCGCGTTCCGCCAGGGCCGCGCACCGGCCGAGGCCTCGCGTTCGGCCTTGGCCGCGCTCGACCAGGCGGCCAAACAATGGCGCCGGCGCTTGCGCGTCGATGCGACACCGCCGACTCAGGTGCCCGCGCACGCCCTCGGCGATCTGCTGCTGCATGCATTTCCGGACCGCATCGCCCGCCAGCACCCGAGCGACCCTTACCGCTATCAGCTCGCCAACGGCCGCAGCGCCAAGTTATTCGACGACAGTGCGGTCTATGGCGAACCCTGGCTGGTGATCAGCGAACTGCGCGACGACCCGCGCGATGCGCGCGTGCTGCGCGCCTCGCCGCTCGACGAGGCGCGCCTGGAACGCGAGTTCCCGCAGCGCTTCGTCAGCGAGGACCGGGTGGTGTGGGATGCCGCCGCGCGCGCGATCGCGGCGGTGCGCGAGCGCCGCTACGACCGCATCGTGCTCGACAGCCGTCCGCTGGCCAAACCCGATCCCTCGCGCTACGCCGATGCCCTGATCGACGCAGTGCGCCAACTTGGTCTCGACGCGCTGCCGTGGACCGGCGGCTTGCGCCAGTGGCGTGCGCGCGTGCGCTGCCTGCGCGAATGGATGCCCGAGTTGGCCCAGGGCGACAATGCGCTGCCCGATCTGTCCGACGAGGCCTTGATGGCCGGCCTCGACGAGTGGCTGAAGCCGGCGTTGCGCGGCAAGACCCGTCTCGATGCGCTGGACGAAGGCGCGTTCGGCGAGGCCCTGCGCTCGCTTTCGGACTGGTCGTGGCGGCAGCGGCTCGATGCGTTTGCGCCGACCCGCATGGTGGTGCCGTCGGGGATGGAGCGCGCCATCGACTACGCCTACGACGAACATGCCGCCGATGGACGCGGCGCCGCCGTCGCGCCGGTACTCGCGGTGAAACTGCAGGAGCTGTTCGGGCTGGCCGATACCCCGCGCATCGCCGAAGGCCGCGTACCGCTGACTTTGCACCTGCTGTCGCCGGCCGGCCGGCCGTTGCAGGTCACCCAGGACCTGCGCGGTTTCTGGGAGCGCACCTACCCCGAGGTCAAGAAGGAAATGAAGGGGCGTTACCCCAAGCACCCCTGGCCCGACGACCCGTGGACAGCGACCGCGACTCATCGCGCCAAGCCGCGCGGCACCTGAGCGGCTTGGCGTCGCACGAGACGCCGATGCTTCAACCGGCGATGGGCCGTGCATGGGCTATCGCCGAAGTGGTCGATACCTCGCCGTATTCAGCAGCCAGCCGGTCCGGCGCGACTGCGCTCACAGAATTTCAACGGTTCCGCGTCGACACTGGAACCTGTTTCTCTCGTCACAGGATCGACACGATGAGCAAGTTCACTTCATTGCCGGACCGCGCGCTGGAACTGGTGTCGTCGGTCGGCGACAACATCAAGCAGCACGTGCCCAAGGCTGGCCAGTGGCTGGAAACCGGCGTCAAGCTCGGCGCGCTGAAGACCGGCGCGCGCACCGCCGGCGGCTTCATCCGCCGCAACCCGGTGATCGCGGTCGCTGCCGTGGCCGGTGCCGGCCTGCTCTGGTACGCCGCCGCGCGCCGCAAAGCGAAGCAGCAGGCCGAAGGCGACCCGATCGAAGGCAGCGCGCGCCGCATCGATGCGCGCCGCGCCGATGGCAACGGCTCGCGCCGCAAGTCGGGCACGCGCAAGGCCGCCAGCGAAGAGAGCGCCAGCGAGTAAGCGCGGGGCTGGAGTGGGCCGGGTGATCGGGCATCGGCGGGTGGTTGCGCCGTAGCCGGATTGCGAGTGCGGTCGCTTGAAACCGTCATACATCGAGGCCGGTGCGCGAGCGCCGGCCTTGTTCGTTTGGGGTATGCCGAAGGTGATCGTGTGCTTTCGGTTTCGTCACTTCCCGGCGACCGAAAGGGTAGGAGCGGCGCGAGCCGCGACCGCGAGGTGACGGTCTTGCGGCGCATCGATCGGATAAAGGCCAAAGCAAAGTTTCCGTCCGCCGCTTTAGTGGCGGAAGCTTTAGGCGTTTGATCTTGTTTCTTTAGAAGCTTGAGCAAGAGCAGAGAGAAGCTTGAGCAAGAGCAGAGCTTCCGTCCGCTAACGCGGCCGGGTTACTTTCTTTTGCTGAGCCCAAAAGAAAGATAACCAAAGAGAAGGGCTCTCCTTGACGAAGCTCCCCTGCGAGTACGCAGCTCGCGCCGGGATTTTCCGATAAGACGTCCCTGTCTTATCGGAAAACGCCGCACGTCCTGTGCGGCGCCCTCCGGGTCTCCAAGCGTCCTCGCGAGCTCGTCGCTGCGCCAAGCTCTAACGGCAACGGCAACGGCAACGGCAACGGCAACGGCAACAGCAACAGCAACAGCACGCTACCGTTGCCGTTGCCGTTGCCGTAAAGATTTTGCTGTTGCTGTTGCTGTTGCTGTGCGCGGTCTCGCACTAGCGAAGGCAGTCGAAGACCCGGAGGGCGGCCTGCATGGATGCAGGCCGTTTTTCATCGGGACAGGGATGTCCCGTATGAAAAATCACCGCGGATGCATCGCTCGTGCGGGCTGGTGATTCAAAACAAAGCAACTTCTTTGGTTATGCGGAGTCAACATCCAAGTGCATCACCCCACCGCAAGCACGTCCTCAATAGAGAAGTTCACCGGCCGCCTGTAAAGCTTCTCCAGAAACACCTCCGCCGGCATACGGATGTCCAG
>NZ_JBQJIN010000046.1:0-16028 GCF_052078695.1 Lysobacter sp. CA196
TTTCTTCTTGTTCCTGAAAGAGTGCGAGTTCCGTTTCAACTATGGGACACCCCGTCAGCAGCTCAATACGCTGCGGGACTGGGTGGGGCTATAACTCTTATCTAGGACAGCCCCTTTTTCTTTGGTTACCTTTCTTTTGTTGCTTTAGACAAAAGAAAGTAACCCGCCGCTTTAGTGGCGGAAGCTTTTGGCGTTTGATCTTGATCTAGATCTTGCTTGAGCGAAACGCCGCAAGACCGTAGCAGCGCGGTCGCGGCTTGCGCCGCTCCTACCCTCGCGATGCCGCGGCGCTTCGATGACTGCCATCGGCATTGTTGGGCCAACTCGTCCCGCGGTCGCGGCTCGCGCCGCTCCTACAGGAAAGGATTCGCGACACGCCATAGATCGCGGCTCAACGCCGCCGCGCATGCGCCATCGCGTCATCCAAGGCCGCCGCCAAATCCGCCCGCCGCACCGGCGCATCGAGCAGATACACCTCGACCCCGTGCGCAGGCACCTTAGCCTCGATCGTATCGTCCTCGCCGACCTCGACCGTGCCGCCGCCCAGCGCCGCGCGCCAACGCCCGGCCTGCAGGTAGTCGCGGATCCAGAACGTGGTCGACGAATCGCCCTTGTTGAGCAACACCAAGGCGATCTGCGATTCGCCCGCATGCTGATAGACACGATAGAACGCCGCGCGTTCTTCCTTCATCAGCAGATTCAACTGCAGGCCACGCTGCAGGGCTGGCGAAGCCTCGCGCACCTTGGCGATGCGCTTGAGCGCGGCATGGATCGGGTGCGACTTGGCGGCGTCGACACGTTCCTGACCGAAGTAATTGCGATTGCCGGCATGCTCGGCGCGGCCGAGCATGAAGCCGATCTCGGAGCCGTAGTAGATCACCGGGATGCCGCGCGCGGTGAACAGCCAATTGTGCGCGTCGATGAAGCCCTCATCGCTCGCGGCCAGGCGCGGCATGTCGTGGTTGTCGTAGAAGGTCATCAACTCGTACGGGTTCGCGTACGGGCCATCGCGCAGGTACAAGCGGTCCGACAAGGCCGCGAAGCCGCGGCTGCCGGTGCCGAACACCTGCGCCAGGCCCTCCTTGAGCGGGAAATCGAGCACGCTGATGCCGCCGTTCTCGGCCCAGGTGAACGGCGCGATGTTGTCCGCCTTGTAGTCGAAGGCCTCGCCGAACATGAAGAAACCCGGACGTTTGGCGCGGATGCGTTCGGCGAAGGCCTTCCAGAACGCATGCGGCATGTGCCGGATGGTGTCGATGCGGAAGGCGTCGGCGCCCTGGTCGATCCATTGCGAGTAGGCGCCGACGAAGTAGTCGAGCACCTCAGGTTGGGTGTCGTCGAGGTTCGACAACTGCACCAGGTCCTTCTGTGCGTGGAAGAACCGATGCAGCGGATTGTGTTCGGGGTCGAGTTGTTCCGGCGCCAAGTTCTGATGATCGGCGACCAGCACGCCGTCGCGATAGATCTCGCCGTACTTGGGCTGGTCCTTCGGCATCGTGAACGAAGGCGAGCCGTGGTTGGCGACGATGTCGAGCACGGTCTTGAGGCCGTGCCGCTTCAGACCCTGGGTGAGGCCGGCGAAATCGAGTCCGGGGCTCGGCAGGTGCTCATCGAGACGATAGAAATCGACGCCCCAGTAGCCGTGATAGCCGGTCTTGCCGCGATCCTGGAAGGCGCCGTTCCAGGTGACCGCATCGCCGCCGGTAAAGGCCTGGTCGGGGTTGTCGACGATGGGCGTCAGCCAGACCGCGCCGAAGCCCATGTCGCGGATGTAACCGGCGTTGTCGAGCAGGCCTTTGAAGTCGCCGCCGAGGTAGCCGATGTTGTCGCTTTCGTCCGGCGGCGCGCCCGGCACCGGGCGGTCGAAGCTGCGCGTGCGCGGGTCCGGCCCGCCTTGCTCGCGTTGGTCGTTGGATTGGTCGCCATTGACGAAACGATCGGTGACGACGAAGTACACCGCATCGCTCGCCATCGGTTCCAGGGTGCCGTAGTACTCGCGTGCCGGCGGCGTTTCGCGCGCGCCGTGCGCGCAGCCGGCCAGGGCGAAACTCAGCGCGATCGACGCCAGCGCCCTCATGCCGCGGCCTCGCTGCTGGGCTCGCGCACCCACAGCACGCACAGGCCGGACACGAACAGGCTCGCGCCGCCGATCGCCAGGGCCCAGACCGGTTCGCCGTGGAAAAAGGTTTTGAGCAGGAAGCCGAGCAGACTGGCCGCGACCAACTGCGGAATGACGATGAAGAAATTGAAGATGCCCATGTACACGCCCATCTTGGTCGCCGGCACGCTGTCGGACAGCAGGGCATACGGCAGCGACAGGATCGAGGCCCAGGCGAAACCGACCCCGAGCATCGACAGCAGCAGCCATTGCGGGTCGCGGATCAGGGCGATCGAGATCAGGCCCAGGCCGCCGAGAGCGACGTTGCACAGATGGCTCCAGCGCAGGCCCCAGCGTCGTACCATCCACGGGATTACCACCGCCGCGAGCGCGGCGAAACCGTTATACGCGGCGAACAACACGCCGACCCAGTTGGCGCCTTCGTTGTAGGCGGCCGAGGTGGTGTCGCTGCTGTGGAAATGCAGTTGGGTCACCGCCGGCGTGGTGTAGATCCACATCGCGAACAGGGCGAACCAGGAGAAGAACTGCACCACCGCCAGCCGCACCATGGTCGAAGGCATCGCATGCAGATCGTCCATCACCGTGGCGAAGCCGCCGCCGGCGCCGATCATGCCGCGGACCATCAGCGCCAGGCCGAACGCGCCGATCAGGCCGGCCAGTACGTACAGCTGGCGGTCGAGCCCGCACATCGAGATGGTCGTGGCGACCAGGCCGCCGACCACCAGCCAGGAGGCGCCGAACAGCGCGCAACGTACGCGGTCGCGGTTGGGCCGCGGCGCTTCGGACAAGGCATCGTCGAAGGACTGCAAGGCCTCGGGCGGATACTCTCGGGTGCGCAGCACGGTCCAGCCGACCGACAGCAACAGCGCCGCACCGCCGAAATAGAAGGCGTAGCGCACCGTATCGGGCACCTCGCCGGGCCCGGCGGTGTTGCCGACGCCGAGATGGGCGAGCGCATACGGCAACACGCTGGCGACCACCGAACCTACGCCGATGAAGAAACTCTGCATCGCATAGCCGCTCGGGCGCTGCGAGGTCGGCAACTGGTCGCCGACGAAGGCGCGGAACGGCTCCATCGAAATATTGATGGACGCGTCAAGCACCCACAGCAGGCCGGCGGCGATCCACAAGGTCGGCGAATTCGGCATCGCCAACAGCGCGAGCGTGGCGAGCACCGCCCCGACCAGAAAATACGGACGCCTGCGACCGAGGCCGGTCCAGGTGCGGTCGGACAGATAGCCGACGATGGGTTGCACGATCAGCCCGGTCAGCGGCGCGGCGATCCACAGCATCGGGATGTCGTCGATCGGCGCGCCGAGGCTCTGGAAGATCCGGCTGACGTTGGCGTTCTGCAGGGCGAAGCCGAACTGGATGCCGAGAAAACCGAAGCACATGTTCCAGATCTGCCAGAACGACAGCTGCGGCTTGCGGGACGTGGCGCTGCGCTCTGTGCGTTCGGTCATGGGCTCGATACTGGCATGAAGCGCCGGACGGCAAAGCGGCGCGGTGGCAGGAGAAGCAAATCCCCCTCGATCCCCCCTTTGTCAAAGGGGGAAGACAAGCAAGGCGGCGTTACCCGAGCAGCACAGCGCCATCCAAGCGATAGCGCCCTGCCCAAAGCCGCGTTCCATTCCCCCTTTGACAAAGGGGGGTTAGGGGGGATTTGCTCTCGCTCCTGGGAGTTGCTTTCGCTTCCGCTTCAGAACTGCGACGAGAACCGGATCCCGTACATCCGCGGGGTGTTGAGGTAGCGGATGTTGGTCGCGTTGTTGACGAAGCCCTTGCCCGAATACACCTCGTCGGTGAGGTTGGAGACGAAGCCGTCGATGCGGAACTGGCTGTCTTCGCCGAAGTTCAGGCCGGCCGAGACGTTGACGGTGGTGAAGCCGCCGACGTCGTCGCGCATCGCCATGCCGTTGGCCGGGCCGCCGCCGGCGGCGGGGTTGGAGCCGTTGTTGAACGGCATGTCGGCCAGCGGGATCTCGATCACGTTGCCGGCCGCGTCCAGCCCGAAGCCGCGGCTGTTGAAGGCGGTCAGGTAGTAGTCGGAGCGGTAGGTCAGGTTGATCGTCCAGTCGAACGAGTTCAAGGCGCCGTGGCCGATGTCGATGGTCTGCGACAGGCTGAGGTTGGCGTTGTACTTGGAGGTGTTCGGCAGGCGGTTGCCGTCGAGCGGCACGATCAGGCCCAGGCCGCCGGAACGCGTGTCGAGCACCTTGGAGTCGTCGAAGGTCGCGTCGAGGTAGGTGAAGTTGTAGCCCAGGTTGAAGCCGTGCGGCAGGCCGACCCGGCCTTCGAGCTCCAGGCCCAGCACGCTGGCGTTGGCGGCGTTGTCGTTGAACACCTGGCGGCTGGTCGCGTTCGGGTTGGTCGGCGTCGGCGCGGGCACGTCGATCAGGTTCTGCAGCACCTTGTTCTGGTAGTCGTAGTAGAACACCGAGGCGTTGAGGCGCACCGGGGTCTCGCCCCACAGGTAATCGCCCTTGATACCGGCTTCGTACGAGGTCAGCTCTTCCGGCTCGAAGGTCGGCGCCAGCGCGCTGCCGTCGTTGAGCAGCAAGGGACGGTTGATGCCGCCCGAACGCGTGCCGGTCGACACCGTGCCGTACAGCATCACCTGCGGGTTGAGGTCGTACTCGAAGCCCACGCGCCAATCGACGTAGCTGTCCTCGTAGACGTCCACGCTCTTGCCGCCGGGGAAGTCGGAACGCACGATCACGTCGATCTGGTCGCGGTTGCGGGTGAGGAACTGGGCCCAGTTATCCTGCGCGCCGAAGTTTTGGATGCCGCCGAGGAAATAGTCGAGCGAATTCGCGCCCGGGCCGCAACGCAGCTCGGCCGGCGACCAGCCGGTGCAGACGCTCGGGTCGCCGCCGCCGCGACGGCCGGGAGGCGCCAGCTGGAAGCCGGGCGAACCCAGCACCAGTCCGGTGGTGTAGGGATTGGTCGCGGTGTTGATCGGCTGGCCGGTGAACTGCTGGAACAGTTCCTCCGGAATCACGAACTGGTATTTGACGTTGGATTCGCGCGCGGTCTTCTTGTCGCGGGTGTAGCGCACGCCGCCGATCAGGCGCAGCGAATCGGTCGCGGCGAAGCTGAAGTCGCCGTAGACCGCGTTCGACTCGACCTTGGAGTCGTCGCCGCGGTTCTCACCGCCCAGGCCGTCCTGCCAACCGCAGACGGTGCCGGGACGCCACCAGTCGCAGTCGCCGAAGTAGCCGTTGCCGACGTCCCAGGAGGTGTAGTCGTACTTCTCTTCGTAATTGAACAGGCCGGCCGACCAGATCAGCTTGCCGGTGTCGCCGAAGAAGCGCAGTTCGTTGATGGTCGAGCTGGACTTGTCGGACTGATAGAAGGTGTCGTACCAGGCCAGGCGTTCGGGGTTGTGATAGGCCTCGCGTTCGGACCCCGGATAGACCGGGCCGAGCTGCCATTCGCGCGAGGCGTTGCGGTTGTCGAACTCGTACTTGCGGTAGGAGGTGTTGAACTCCACCGACACCGCATCGTTGAAGGCATAGGTGAAGGTGCCCGCGACGCCTTCGATGTCGTTGCTGGTCTTGCCCTGGGTGCGGAAGTACTGGCGGAACGGGTCGGACAGGTCGTCGATGTCGTAGCCCGCGGCCAGGCCGCGTTCGGCGAACAGGCCCGGGTCGCCGGTACCGCGCTCGCTGACCTTGTCGAGCATCACGTAAGCGGAAAACTTGTCGTTGGGCTCCCACAGCATCGACAGGCGCGCGGCCTGGTTGTCGAGCGCGCCCGGGCCTTCGCCCGCGAACAGCGAGCTGGGGTAACCGTTCTTGATATAGGAAGATCGTTCTTCGTCGAACAGCGCCGCGCGCAGGGCGAAGGTCTCGCCGATCGGCAGGTTCAACACGCCTTCGGCGGTGGTGAAATCGTGGTTGCCGGCGCCGACCTTGAGGCCGCCGCTGGTCACGCCGAGCTCGGGGCGCTTGGAGATCACGTTGATCGAGCCGCCGGTCGCATTGCGGCCGCGCACGGTGCCCTGCGGGCCCTTGTTGACCTCGATGCGGTCGACGTCGAAGAACATCGGCCCGATCGAACGCGGGCGCGGCAGGTAGATGCCGTTGTAGTACGTGGCCACCGACGGATCGGAGGAGAAGTCCGAATCGGCCGCGCCGATGCCGCGCAGGAAGATCTCGTACTTGCCTTCCTGGCGGGTGATCTGCAGGCCCGGCACCACTGCCTGCAGGTTGCGGAAGTCGGTGTTGATGCCGAGCTTGGTCAGATCGTCGCCGCTGAAGGACTGGATCGTGCCGGCGTATTTCTGGATCGACTGCACGCGGCGGTTGCCGGTGACCTGGACCGCGTCGAGTTCGTGCGCGGCGCTGGTCGGGGCCGCCTCGGCGCTGGCCGCGGCCGGGGCGTCCTGCGCGGCGGGCGCATCGGCCGCCCACACCGTCCACGAGTTGCACAGGCCGAACGAGGCCAGGGCCACGGTCAACAGGTGGCGTTGTTTGTTCGTTGAAGCCCGGTTCGTTCTCGACATGCTCCCCTCCAGTAGCTGTGTGCCGTCCGCGCGCGCACTGCGGCGCGCTGCGGTTGCCTGGGCGACGTGCGCCTTCGGTCTGAGGCGCATGTTAGGCAAGCGATCGCGCCCGCTGCGGTTTATGCATACGTATTCATGGCCGGCAGTCGCATTCATGTCGCACTTCATCGGTCGTTTGGGCATGAATACGTATGCAGGCCGGCGAGCCGCGAATGCGCCCGGCGGTAAGCTGGCGCGCATCGCGGCAGTGCAGCACGAAGACCGCATTCGCCATCAGGGGCGCCTCTTGTCAGCCGTCAATCTTCCGACCCCCGCCGCAGCGCAGGAAACCGCCTGGTGGCGCGGCGCGGTGATCTACCAGATTTACCCGCGCAGCTTCCGCGACCTCGACGGCGACGGCGTCGGCGACCTGCCCGGCATCATCGACAAGCTCGGCTACGTCGCCGATCTGGGCGTCGATGCGATCTGGGTGTCGCCGTTCTTCAAGTCGCCGATGATCGATTTCGGCTACGACATCGCCGACTACCGCGCGGTCGACCCCCTGTTCGGCAACCTCGACGACTTCGACCGCCTGCTCGCCAAGGCGCATGCGCTGGGCCTGCGGGTGATGATCGACCAGGTCCTCAGCCATACCTCCGACCAGCACGAGTGGTTCAAGCGCAGCCGCGAGAGCCGCGACAACGAGTTCGCCGACTGGTACGTATGGGCCGACGCCAGCCCCGACGGCACCGCACCGAACAACTGGATGTCGCTGTTCGGCGGCGTCGCCTGGCAGTGGGAACCGCGCCGCCAGCAGTACTACCTGCACAACTTCCTGGCCTCGCAACCGGACTTGAACTTCCATAATCCGGCGGTGCGCGCCGCGGTGCTCGACAACGTGCGCTTCTGGCTCGACCGCGGGGTCGACGGCCTGCGCCTGGACGCGATCAACTTCTGTTTCCACGACGCGCTACTGCGCGACAACCCGCCGAAAGCGCGGGAGCTGCGGGTCGGACGCGGCTTCAGCCCCGACAACCCCTACGCCTTCCAGTACCACTACTACAACAACAACCAGCCCGATAACCTCGACTTCCTGGCCGAGCTGCGCGCCCTGCTCGACCGTTATCCGGGCGCGGTGTCGCTCGGCGAGATCTCCTCGGAAGACTCGCTGGCGACCATGGACGAATACACCCGCGACGGCCGCCTGCACATGGGCTACAGCTTCGAGCTGTTGACCGAGGACTACAGCGTCGCCCATATCCGCGGCACCGCCGAAACCCTGGAAGAGCGCATGCTCGAAGGCTGGCCGTGCTGGGCGATCTCCAACCACGACGTGCAGCGCGTGGTCTCGCGCTGGGGCCGCGGCGACACGCCGGCGCACTTCGCCTCCATGCTCAGCGCGCTGATGTGCTCGCTGCGCGGCTCGGTCTGCGTCTACCAGGGCGAAGAACTGGGCCTGCCCGAAGCCGAGCTGCCGTTCGAGGCGCTGCGCGACCCCTTCAGCATCGCCTTCTGGCCGACCTTCAAGGGCCGCGACGGTTGCCGCACGCCGATGCCCTGGGACGGCACGCCGCAGGCCGGTTTCAGCACCGGCACGCCGTGGCTGCCGATCGCCGAGGAGCATCGCGGCCTCGACGTCGCTCGCCAACAGCACGACCCCGACTCGCCCTTGAACCGCTTCCGCCGTTTCCTGTCGTGGCGCAAGACCCGGCCGGCCCTGCTCGACGGCGCGATCCGTTTCCTCGCCAGCGATGAGCCGGTGATCGCCTTCGTCCGCGGCAGCGGCGTGGACGCGGTGCTGATGGCGTTCAACCTCGGCGGCGCCGAGGCGGAATTGAACCTGTCCGAAGCCGGCACTTGGCACCTCGATCGCGGCCACGGCCTGCCTTCCGGCGAGCGCAGCGGCGATCGTCTGCGCCTGCCGGCTTACGGCGTGTTCGCGGCGCGCGCAGCCCGCTGAGCTGGCGGCATACTCTGGTGACGCGGCAGGACGGTCCGCGCACAGGGGGAAAGGCCGCATGCAGATCGTGTATCACGCCGCCCATTCGGCGGACGCGCAGCTCGTGCGCGGCTTGTTGGCGGAGGAAGGCATCCGCTCGTTCGTGTTCGGCGGCGCGCTGGAAGGCGGCGCCGGCCTGTTGCCGGTCGGCGGCGCGGTCCGGCTCGAAGTCGCCGACGAGGACGTCGAACGCGCACGCGCCATCATCCAGGCCTGGCAGGACACCGCGGTGCCGCTCGACGACGACGATGACACCGCGGCCGATCGCGAGGCCGACAACGACTACGGCGACGACGACACGCCCGCGCACGTCGAGAGCGGCAATCTCTACCGGCCTTTGAACCAACGTCTGCCCTCGCGCCACACCGGTGCCGGCCTCGGCGGCATCGTGTTCGCTCTGATCGTCGGCGCGCTCGGCGGCGCCATCGCCGCCGGCATCGCCATGCAACCGCGAGCCAGCCAGCAATCGGTCGACTACAACGGCGACGGCCGGCCCGATGAGGCGCTGTTCTACGAGGGCGAGCGCCTGCAACGCGTCGACGCCGACCGCAACAACGACGGCGAAGTCGACCAGCGCACCCACTACGACGAACGCGGGCTGCCGACCGAGATCGAGGAAGACCAGGACTTCGACGGCGTGCGCGAAACCGCGAGCCGCTACGAAAACGGCCAATTCGCCGGCCGCAGCGCCGATTACGACGGCGACGGCCAGGTCGACTGGCAGCAAACCGCCAAGCGCGGCGTACTGCAGAACGAGCAGTGGTTCGACAAACGCGGCAACTTGGTCAAGCACATCGACTATGTCGACAACCGCCCGGTCAGCGGCGAGTTCGACAGCAACGGCGACGGCGTGCGCGACACGGCGCGCGACTACGACCCGCGCGGCGAGATCAACGCGAGCCGGCCGCTGCCGGCGCCGACGCCCTAAGCCGTCGGCGCAGCGGCAACCGGCAAGGCGATCCGCCGTCGGGCCTCAACCGCGCGCCGGCAATCGGGTCGCCCGCACTTCGCGTTGCAAGGACTCGCGCTGCAGCTCGGGGCGCGGCGTCAGGGCCGGCGCAGGGGTCGGCGTGGGCCGCAAGCGCAGGTCCCTGGGTGGCAGGGCCAACGTGTCCAGGCGCTTCTTCGCCCCCTCGTTGCCGAGCGCGGCGGCCTTCCTGAGCACCACCTGGGCCTCGGCGATGCGGCCCTGCCCCACGTAGATCTCGCCAAGCCCGCTCAATGCGGTCGCGCGGGTCTTGGGGTTGCTGGCCGGCGTGTCCTTGACCGCCTGGGTCAAGGTCTCCTGCGCGCTGTCGAGCTTGCCTTCCGACAATTGTTTCCAACCGCACAGGGTCGCATCGCCGCCGGCGCAGGCGTCCTCGCCCCCGGCCTTGGCCGCGGCGATCTCGTCGGCCAGCTCGGTCGGCTGATTGGCGAGCGCGGCGCTGCCGACCGCGTTCTGCAGGTCGCGATTGTTCTGCTGCAGGCCCTCGACCTTCTTGATGATCGAATCGACCGAGATGTTGATGCTGCTGTTGTTGTCGGCCACTTCGATGGCTGCGTTCGGCGCGAACGCCTGGCCGCGGTAGATGATTTCCGGGTCGGGCAGGTCGATCGCCGAGAACCGGGGCGAGAACGTCAGGTACACGTTCGGCACCACGCGCTCGCCGCTGCGCCAGCTCTTGAGGGTGTCGAAGCCGATCATCGCCACCACCACCACCGCGCCGATGCCGAGGTACCAGCGCACGTTCTTGTTCTGCTCGGCGTTCTTGGTCTTCAACAGCGCATAGGCGCCATAAGCGAAGAACAACAGCGCGGTGCCATAGGCGCCCGCAGCCAGGATGGTCTGGGGGTCGGTGATCGTGTCCATCTCGTTCCTTGAGCCGAAGATCGCCCTCCGCGCCGGTCGCGCGGAAGTCCTTCTACCCAGGAAGTAACGCAGTCGGCGCGGGCGGAGCGGCCAGCCGCGTTTGCAACACGATCGGCCGGCCGCGCACTCGAGGCCGAATCGCGGCCGGCTCAGGCGGCCGGCGGCGGGACCAGTTCGAGCCAGCGCGCGACCACCGCGCAGGCCTCTTCGACGCCCTGCTTGGACTCGCCGGAGAAGGTCTGCACGCTGACCGTGTCGCCGAACGCCGAGCTCAGTTCCTTGCGCACCATCATCAGTTGCTGCTGTTGCTGGCCGCGGCCGAACTTGTCGGCCTTGGTCAGCAGCGCATGCGCCGGCAGGCCGCGTTGGACCGCGTAACCGAGCATCTGCCGGTCGTAGTCCTTGAGCGGATGGCGGATGTCCATGACCACGACCAGCCCGCGCAGGGCCTCGCGGGTGCCGAAGTAACGGTCCAGGAAGGCCTGCCAGTGCGCCTGCAGGTTCTGCGGGACCTTGGCGTAGCCATAGCCGGGCAGGTCGACCAGGAAGCGGTCGGGCTCCGGGGCCGGCTCGGGGCCGCGGTACAGGGGGCTGACGTCGAAGAACACCAACTGCTGGGTCCGCCCCGGGGTCTTGGACACCCGCGCCAGGGCGTTCTGCTGGCACATGGCGTTGAGGGCGCTGGACTTGCCGGCATTGGAGCGGCCGGCGAAGGCGACCTCGAAGCCGCCGTCGGGCGGGAGCTGCTTTACGTTGTGCGCCGACAGCAGGTAACGGGCACGGGCGAGGGGATTATTCATGCCATTAGGATCGCACGCCCCACCCTCCGGCGTGCCGCAGACTGAATCCGCGTTGACCCGGTCGGGGCCGGCGAAGATAATTCCGAGGTTCCGGTGGCGGCAGCTTGCGCACAGTCCGGTCCCCAGTACGCCCCTTTCAGCCTGCCACCCAGCAAGCCAGTAGTTCGGAGCCCAGCTACATGAGCCAAGCCCGCGTTCTAGGCCTCGTCGGCCTCGCCGCTCTCGCGGCCGCCGCCGTTGCGTACGCCCAAGCCACGGTCACGCCGATTCCCGACAAGGAGCCGGTCCAGACCGCGCCGCTGAACGCCGCGGCGAAGGCCTCCTGGGGCGACGTCAAGGCCGGCGCGACCAAGGCCGGCACCTGCGCGGCCTGCCACGGCCTCGACGGCAACCCGACCGACCCGCAATACCCGCGCCTGGCCGGCCAGAGTGAGCGCTACATCGCCCACCAGATCGCCCTGTTCAAGAGCGGCGAGCGCAATACCGGCATGGCCGCGGCGATGAAGCCCTTCGCCGACGCCCTGAGCGACCAGGACGCCCGCGACCTGGGCGCCTACTTCGCCACCCAGAAGTCCGGCGCCGGCGTCGCCGACGACACCGTGATCGCCTCGGGCGTCAACAAGGACAAGAAGTTCTTCGAGGTCGGCGAGCAGTTGTTCCGCAACGGCGACAAGGCCCGCGGCATCCCGGCCTGCATGGCCTGCCACGGCCCGAGCGGCACCGGCAACCCCGGCCCGGCCTACCCGCACATCGCCGGCCAGCAGGCCGCCTACTCGCAGCGTCGCCTGGAGGAATACCGCGCCGGCACGACCACGCAGAAGGATCCGCACCTGTTCAACATCATGGCGACGGTCGCCAAGCAGCTCAGCGACGAGGAAATCGGTTCGCTGTCGAGCTATCTGCAGGGCCTGCACGAGCGTGCCGACGACGACGTCGCCGCCGATGCGCCGGCACCCGCAGTGACCGCTCCGGCCACGCCCGCGCCGGCGACCACCGCGCCGGCGGCTCCGGCCCCGGCGGCGACGCCCGCCGCGGCTCCGGCCGCTCCGGCGGCCGCACCGGCCCAGCCCAGCCACGGCTGAGCCTGGCGCCAAGGCGATCGGACCAACGCCGGCCTGGCGACAGGCCGGCGTTTTTCGTTGTGGCGGCTGGCCAGACGGCCTGGTCGGACGACCTGCCCAGGCAGACCCGCGCAAGCCAGACTCGCGTAAGCCAGGCCCGCGCAAAAGGTGACCGCCGTCACCGCTCGTTGCGGCCGCGGAACTTCCATCGCACACCGGGGGTCGTACCGATACTCCTGTTGCAGACGCCGGCCGCTATCCTGGGTGCCGGCGTTTTTTATGCCCGGCCGGCCGTCGCCGGACGGCGCAAGCTTGACGCCCGTTCATTCCGCCACCGACGAGACTTTCCGATGAATCCACGCCTGGCCTCCCTGTTCCTGCTCGCAGTGCTTCCGTTCGCGGCGTTCGCCGCGCCCAAGACGGCCGCTCCCGCGGGCCCGGCGCCGGAAGCCGGCGTCGATTACGTCGAGATCGAAGGCGGCAAGCCGTTCGCCGCGGTCAAGGGCAAGGTCGAAGTCGTCGAGGTGTTCGGCTACACCTGCCCGCATTGCGCCCACTTCGAGCCGCAGGTCGCCGCCTGGCGCGCCAAGCAGCCGGCCGGCGTCAACTTCGTGCCGCTGGCCGCACCGTTCGGCGGCTATTGGAACCCGTACGCGCAGGCCTTCTACACCGCGCAGTCGATGAAGCTGCTCGGCAAGACCCACGAGGCCATGTTCAGCGCCCTGCACGAGCAGCACCGTCTGCCGATCCAGAACGCCTCGACCGACGAGATCGCCGGCTTCTACGCCCAGTACGGCGCCAACCGCCAGGCCTTCGCCGCCGCCATGACCGGCCCGGCCACCGCCAAGGCGATGGAACGCGCCAAGGCCTTCATCATGGCCGCCGGCGTCGACGGCACGCCGTCGCTGGTGGTCGCCGGCAAGTACCGCGTGACCACCCAGAAGGGCTTCGACGACATGCTGCGCGTCGCCGACCACTTGGTCGCGCGCGAGCGCGCCGGCAAGCGCTGATCGCTGCGACGGCGCCGATTTGACAGACGCGATTCGCCACAGCGATGCGCGCGCTTCGAATCCCGGCCTCTACACTCCCCCTTCCCTGCCGCGGCCGTTATCCTGAACGTCGCTCCTGTCGGCATCGCGACGAGCGCTTCAGCCCGGCGCCGATGCCCACACCTCCTTTGAACGTATTGCGGAGATTTCCCTGATGAATTCGCGTATGGCTTCGTTGTCCCGCTATCCGCTGGTGCTGAGCGCCCTGTTCGCGCTCGCCGCCTGCACCAAGACCGAAACCGCGGCCCCGGCCGATGCCGCCGCCACGCCGGCCGCCACCGATGCCGCCGCGGCTCCGGCCGACGGTGCGCCCGCCGCTCCCGCGGCGCCGGAAGCTCCGGCGATCCAGCCCGCCGCCGTGGCCACGCCGCCGGCCGGCCCGGCCCCGACGGTCGGTGCCGACTACGACGAAATCCCGGCCGGCCAGCCCTACGAGCCGGTCGCCGGCAAGATCGAAGTCGCCGAGATCTTCAGCTACACCTGCCCGCACTGCGCGCAGTTCGAACCGCAGGTGCTCGACTGGCGCGCCAAGCAGACCGCCGACGTCAAGTTCACCCCGATCGCCGGCCCGTTCGGCGCCAACCCGATTCCGTTCGCGAAGGCGTTCTACACCGCGCAGACCCTCGGCCTGCTCGAGAAATCGCACGAGGCGATGTTCCGCGCCGTGCACATCGACCAGTCGCTGTCCTACCAGAGCGTCACCGACGAACAGTTCGGCCAGTTCTACGCCAAGTACGGCGCCAAGCCGCAGGACTTCATCGGCACCATGAACAGCTTCGCGATCAACGCCAAGCTCAAGCGCGCCGAACAGTTCATGCAGCGCTCGGGCGTGAGCTCCAGCCCGTCGCTGGTGGTCAACGGCAAGTACCTGGTCAAGGGCAAGAGCTTCGAGGACATGCTGCGCATCACCGACCACCTGGTCGCACGCGAGCGCGCCGCCCAGGGCGCGGCACCGGCCGCCGCTCCGGCCGAAGCACCGACGGGCGCAGCCGCACCGGCCGCAACGCCGGCTCCGGCCGCCGCCGCTCCGGCTCCGGCGAGCAAGGGCTGATCGGGCCGCCCGCCCGACGCTCCTCCGCATGAATACACGCCGGCTGCGCCTGCTCAGCGCGAACATCCAGGCCGGTTCCAGCACGCGTCGCTACAGCGATTACGCGACGCGCAGCTGGTCGCACGTGCTGCCCGCCGGCAACAAGCGCGGCAGCCTCGACACCATCGCCCAGTTGGCCGGCGAGCACGACATCGTCGGCCTCAACGAAAGCGACCCGGGCAGCCTGCGCTCGGGCTTCACCAACCAGACCCACTACCTCGCCCAGCGCGCCGGCTTCGAGTACTGGAGCCACCAGCCCAACCGTCGCGTCGGTAACGTCGCCTCCAGCGCCAACGGTCTGCTGAGCAAGCTGGAACCGCGCGAAGTCGTCGACCATCCGCTGCCCGGGCGCATCTCCGGCCGCGGCGTGTTGATCGCCCACTACGGCGCCGACGACGACGGCCTGACCGTCGCGGTGGCGCATCTCTCGCTCGGCGCGACCTCGCGCGCCTCGCAACTGGCCTTCATCGCCGAGTTGCTGCACGACCACCCGCATGCCGTGCTGATGGGCGACTTCAACTGCTCGGCCGACCGCCCCGAGATGCAGGCCCTGTTCCGCAACACCCGCCTGCAGCCCCCGTCGAGCGCCCTGCCGACCTTCCCGAGCTGGCGCCCGCAGCGCGCGATCGACCACATCCTGCTGGGCGACGGCCTGGCCTTCGCCGGCGCCCGCGCCGTACCCGCCGCCCTGTCCGATCACCTGGCGCTGTCGCTGGAACTCGACGTCCCCAACAGCGCGTTGCGTTCGGAATAAGCGCAGGCATTGCCGGTAGGATCGCGACCTGCTTTGGGGTAGGAGCGGCGCAAGCCGCGACCGCGGAACCACGGCAACGACGCAGATCGCGGCGCAGCGACACCCTCTGCAGAGACGACGTCGTCCGGCACAGCATCGCCTGACGTCAGCTTTCGTCGCGACCGGAAGATTTCGCGGTCGCGGCTTACGCCGCTCCTACCCTAAAGCCAAGCCATCGCAGCCGCGATTGCCGTTGCCGTTGCCGTTGCCGTTGCCGTTGCCGTTGCCGTTGCCGTTGCCGTTGCCGTTGCCGTTGCCGTTGCCGTTGCCGTTGCCGTTGCCGTAATGAGCTTGGCGCAGTTCCGAACTTGCGAGAACGCCTGGAGACCCGGAGGGCGGCGCACAGGACGTGCGCCGTTTTCCGATAAGACAAGGATGTCTTATCGGAAAATCCCCGCGCGCGCTGCGAATTCGCAGGGGAGCTTCGTCAAGGAAAGCCCTTTTCTTTGGTTACCTTTCTTTTGGGCTTAGCAAAAGAAAGTAACCCGGCCGCGTCAGCGGACGGAAGCTCTGCTCTTGCTCGACCAACGCAGCACAGCGAATCCCTCCCCTGTAGGAGCGACGTAAGTCGCGACCACGCTGCACCGGTCTTGCGGCGCGTCGCTCAAGCAAGATCCAGATCAAACGCCAAAAGCTTCCGCCACTAAAGCGACGGGTTACTTTCTTTTGTCTAAAGCAACAAAAGAAAGCTAAGGCGGTCTCTAAGCTTAAGTGCATCACCCACCGAAGGGTTCTGCACATGGGCCACCACTACACCCACCTGAGTCCCGAAGAGCGCG